>PEAO01000025.1 GCA_002753615.1 Magnetococcales bacterium DCbin2 | reverse complement strand
CCCGCCTTCGGGGCAACCACCGTCAACCGTTTGCGTTCACGTTGCAACGCCGCATACAGGGCCAGATCAATCTCAAACTGGCGATCATTCAACGGTGCTTGCCGCAAGAGCGTCTGATGGGCACCGCGCAGATTGCGCCTCCACAACGAGAAGCCGACCAACACCATCACAGATCGAACAACAGGGGCATTCCAGCGCAACCGGGTCTCTGGACGCAACCAATCACCACTCCAACGACTCAAATCGACCATTACGAATCACCGTTGGCCAGACACGATGACTGCCTTGATGTTCGTTTTTTGAATAGTTGATAGAAATACCGATGCCAATATCCAAATTCGTCAAAGATTCAATCGCATTGACAAGAGTTTCCCGATTCAGATCGGGAACCGCTTTTTTGATACCTTCTACAAAAATCTTTGCGACCAAATATCCCTCCAACGATATAAAGTCAGGGGAATTACCCGGATTAAAATCGTTCAGATCATTCCGATATTCCTGTACACCAAACAGGCTGCTATCAAAATGGGGGACTACTTGGGTAATGATAACACCGTCGCCATCCTTACCCAATTCCTTAGCAAGAGGAAGACTACCGACAAAAGAAACATTCAAAAATTGGACCCCTGGGAAATCCTGTTTGGCCAGCTTGATAAATTTGGCACAAGGTTCATAGGTTCCCACCATAATGATGGCTTTTGGGGTGACAGACGCATCCAGAATGGTTGCCAAACCAGCCTCCACATTGAGTGTATTGCGAGTATAACGTCCATGAGATAATCGTTCCGGGTTGGCGAAACCACCGGCCTTCAGTGCCTTCATGGCCCCTTGATATCCTGCATCGCCATAACCATCATTTTGCGTGAAAAATGCTATCTCCTCGGGCCGAACCCCCTGCTTGCGGAGTGCCTTGATCATGGCTTCCGTCTCCTCGGCATAACTAGACCGAAAGTTGATCACATAACGGTCCGGCGGGGTCTTACGCAAAAGATCGGCACCAGTAAACGCCCCAAATAAAAGACTTCTCTTCTCGTTGGTAATGGGTACGGTCACCACTGCCGTGGGAGTCCCCACATTGCCGACTACCGCTACAACCCCTTCGTCATCAATCAAACGGCGCATGTTGATCGCTGCCTGCTTTGGCTCATAACCATCATCTAAAACCACAAAACGCAACAACCGTCCCTGTACACCACCTGATTTGTTGATCTTGTCAAAATAGGTATCCACCCCCAGTTGCATGCCTTTCCCCAAGGCTTGCGCCGGTCCACTTAACGCCACGGACATGCCAACCTTGATGTCATCTGATGCCAGAACGGTGGATGAACAGGTCAGAAAAAGAAACAAGAACACCATTTCGACCCCTTTCAACCAAAACCGAAAAAAGAGACCGCTTTTATCCATTTGGCAATACATGGTTTCCTCTCCTCTAAACAACGTCAATACTAGCTGGAAACAAGATTTCCCTGCCTGAATGGTTTTAAAATCGGATCACCCGCCCGTGCCAACAGACGATCAAGGGAAACCAGGAACACGAGGTGTTCTTCTATTATGGCAACACCCCATACAGGCTGAGAATCAAGATTCCATCGCAATATGCGCGGCAATGCTCGGATAGAATCCAGAGGTAAAAGAACCATGGATTCCAATCCTTCAATCCTGATGGCGCACTGACTTTCATAATGTTTCGGAAACAAAAACACACCTTTTCGGCGTTCTTGCGAAGGGGCGACCGGAAAATCAAAAAAATTTTCAAGGGAATAACACAAAATAGAGGGATGAATGGACCGAGGTTCAACGATTCGTCCCACCTCTTCCATATCAACGCCGAAATTAACCCCGTTCATTGAAAAAAGCAATAAATTAATATCTGAATTCATTTTTTCGCTCTCAGAAATCGTCCCGCCCCACCGTCAAGTTTCCTCACTTCATGAACGTCTGCTGGAACCGTGCGACCCCTTGTTCAACCAAATCGAAAAGTTTTGGTATGTTCACTATAGAAACAGGACGACCGTCGTCAAAGAAAAATTGTTTATCCACAACACTACGTACAGGTTCGTCAAGCGTACTCAGAGGCAATCCCAGAGTACGCTCCGCAACACTCAACACATTTTCCACAGCATCCATAAATATCCCTGTTTCAATGGTTTCATGAGCTATAATGGCGATCCGGTTGGACGATTGAACCTCGGGAGAGGTCCAACCGAACAACCGGTGCAGAGAAAGTACCGAATAAATTTGTCCACGAACATGGATCACACCTGGAAATTCCTGCGGTGTACCAGGGACAGGAATGATTTCCTTGACCGGGAGAATGGTACGTACATGGGATCCTGATATAGCGAACAAATACCGGGCAATGGAAAACACAACCAACTGGTGCCGTTTTTCATCCACATTCACAACACGATCCCGCTGCCGACGTTCTTCTTCCAGATCATTCAGAATGCGATCATATTTGTCATGGGTAGATTGAACCACTGGCCATCACCTTTATAACAACAAGTCAGGATATCAACAATAACGAAAAACGAAATAACGTTCCTTGATTTATTTTCATCACCCGTTCACACGATAACCTTCCTTTTAAAAAATGGGTTGCCATATAATGGGCCACAAATAATTCGATACCCATATCGGGAAGAACGTTCCCTTCGGATAATCCCTTGCACGACTTTGCCATTTGTTCCGAGGATATTGACAGATTGGCATCCTGGTAAAGAATGGTCAAATGCCCTTCCTTCATAGTGCAATTGATCTGGATCGGGTAGTATGTTTCCCTTGTGTCTTTGTTTTTCAACGAATACATGACAAACTGCATGATCATGTGAAAAAACGGCCCTTGGGCTAAATTGACCTCCACATCCAACGCACAATGCCACTCCAGGGAAAGGTGCGCACGTTTAAGACTCGGATCCAAAAATGGCATAATCTTCTTGAAAAATGCGTGCAACCCAAAAGAAGTCGGTGGCGAAGTGAACGGTGTTTCCGCCAGATCGATAATCGTCGCTATTTGTGTCCCCAAAGGTTCGGATGCCAAATTGATTTCCAAACCCGCCTGCCATACCAACAGCAACAAATTTTGCAATTCCTTGTGGTTCATTGCGTTTCTTTCAAAATCGACAAGAATTTGGCGACCTTCTTGCAGCAATTGTGCTGCCAAGCACACAGTGTTTTCAAGTTGGACATGCGCCCGATGAACCCAGCCGGAAATCAAAAAGGCAAAAGTAGCCCTGCGCTCCGTCTCCAGAACAAATTGCCGCCACTGCTCCCCACGGGACTGCCAACCCACAATCTCCTGCTCCAATTTATCCCGTTGACCTTCAACATCGGCCAGTTTTTTATTCAAAGCGACATTTTCCTTGTGTAATCGCTCCTTTTCGAGGATTTGCCGCACCGAAAAGACAACAGTCTCTTCAATGTTTTCATCTTTCATGAGATAGCCACAAGCCCCGGCCCGCAGTGCCTCCGCCGCCATAGTCACGTCGTTGTTCCCGGTCAGAATGATGACAGGAATCTGTAATCCTTGTTGTTTTAATGTGCGAATAAGTTCCAGACCTGACATTTTTGGCATGTTGATATCGGAAATGATCACATCGACAACAGATGCAGATGTCGCCTTGGAAAGAGCGTCCCGACCATCAACCGCCTCAATAACATGGTAATTGTCAGCGGCAAGGATTTCCTGTAGAACGGCTCGGGTAAAAGCATCATCTTCGGCAACCAGCAATGTTCCAACCTGTTCCAGCTTCAAGGGTTGGCCTATCGCATGATTACTGGAAGAAATGCTGTTCATGATCAGGCTCCGATCAAATTTCTTACGGTTTCAACAAGGTAGGACTGATCGAAGGAATCCTTGACAACATATGCATCGGCACCAACCTGCAAACCCCTCTCCCGATCTTCCAGGGATCCTCGTGAGGTAATGATCATAATCGGAAAATGCCGCAATAACGGTTCACCACGTACACGTTCCACAAGTGTAAAACCATCCATCCTCGGCATTTCAATATCAGTGATCATCAAATCGAACGGAATTTGCATGGCCTTTTGGTAACCATCTTCTCCATCGATAGCCACAGTGACATGATAACCGGAACTTTCCAAAATTTCTTTTTCAATCTCACGGGTCGTTAAAGAATCATCAACAACCAAAATCCTCTTAACAACCACAGCTTCCTTCGCCGTACCGGGTGGTAAAAGACGCAATCGGAGCGATTTTCCCAGACGAATGAGAGCAAGAGGATCCAGCAAATGGACAATCCGGTTCCGCCCCGATATCAAAATGCTGATAAGAAACGGGTTGGTTCTCAAGAAAAAAGGCAACGGCTTTAAAACCGTCTCTTCCTCATCCAACACGTCGTCCGCCAAAAGACCAAGCTGTTCGTGCCCGTCTGAAACCAAAAGCATTAGGTTACTTGCGTCTTCTTTTTTCGGGGATGAAGAGAAGCCCAACAATGTGGTAAGGTTCATCACTGGTATGACTCGTTCCTGCAAACGAATGGCTCTGCTCCCCACAACATCAATCAATTCCGTATCCCGTACCCTCCTGATTTCCAAAACCGCACCGGAAGGAAGGGCAAATACCCACTGATCTACGGCCAACAACAGCATTGAGATCGTAGCCAGGGTGATGGGAAAACGAAGTTGAAAGCTGGTCCACTTATTCGGCTCGCTACGGACAACAACCGAACCTTTCAAAAGATCGCAAACATTCTTGCGCACCACGTCCAGGCCCACCCCACGACCCGCATCCTGATCAATGGAAGAGGCCGTTGAGAAACCTGGCAAGAACAGCAAATCCATCAGTTCATGGTCTGACTTTCCCGATAATTGTTCCATACTGGCCAATCCACGCCGCACTGCCTCCACCTGGATATCCCGTGGTGAGATGCCACGACCATCATCGGTCAATTCAACAACCACCCACCGTCCCTGCGTCTTGGCATCAAGTCGTAGTGTCCCCATCCTGGGTTTATCTCTCCGACTCCGTTCTTCGGGCGATTCAATGCCATGGACGATGGCATTACGTACCAATTGCACAAGAGGGGCTTCAATCTTGGCCAGAATGGTTTTGTCAATACGAATGTCACCACCGTGGACAAACATACGGACCTTTTTATCCCGTGATCTTGCAAAATCGCGGGTCATCCGAGGCAAACCATCAAACAGCGTAGACAAAGATCGCATGCGCATACGGACGGAGTCGTCATTGATCTCGGAAAACAACAACATCATCAATTCTACGTCGTTGGCAATGTCAGACACCAATTGGATCATATCCTTGCGTAGGATCGAGGCATCGTCCATCGCCAACCGCCAGGGAGGGGAAATCACTGTGACCGAATCTTGGAATGGATGAAAACGTTCCAACACTTTTTCAAAGGAAACAACCATTTCTTTCAGTCCGACCACATGTTGCCGCAATCGATTTTGCAGTGTAACCGCTTCACCAATACCGCGAATTAACTGATCTATCTGCGTCGCGGAAATTTGCAACATCTCCACCTCCGGGGATCGACGATCCAGACCATCACCATGACTGTCTTCCCGGGATACGGTATCGGGAATGGAAGTAGAATCTTTGATGGAATTGATTGTCGATTCCTCCACCATGGGACGACCAACATCAATGTCTTCAAGCTGCCCTTTGATAACATCTGTAGACACCAGCAGATCATCGCACAAGTCGGAAGTAAAGGAGACAGTCCGTTCACGCAATGATTGCAGAACATCCTCAATATGATGGGCTGTCTGGGCCAGTCCAGGAAGGTTCATGATGCGCGCACCCCCCTTGATGGAATGAACGTGGCGATATATAGTGTGAATCAATTCCTCATCATCTGGGGTTTCTTCCAGACGCAACAAAGCCTTGTCGATCTGCGCAAGAAGGTCGCGACAGTGTATGGCAAATTGCCGTGTTTTGCCTTCTTTCGGGAAGTTGTTGGCAACCTCCGTAACGATGGAACAGTCTGGTTTTTCGGGAAGGGAATTTTCCTCATCGATACTGGAGGATTCGGTTGCCAACGCCATATGTTCCGAATCCACAGCATGAACAGCAGGCGGTTCGATAGCCAGACCCGTCTGTCCAACAAACCGCCCTTGGGCACCCTGTTCCAGCAAAGTCAATACCTCTGGACGGGGAGCCGGTGCCGCCTGTCCAGAGGATAACTCAGCGACGAGACGTTGCAATTCCTCGATACCTTGCCAAGCCACGGTAAACAGAGAACGATCCAGGGGAAGCTGTTGCATCGCCACAGCCCGGAATAATTGTTCCAATCCCCATGCCACATCAGCAGTACCCGATTGTTTCATGATACGAGATGCCCCCTTGATGGTATGGGTCGCTCGAATCAAATCATCAAGGGGTTCCCGATTTTCCGGATAGGTCTCAAGCATCTGGATATTAGAAGAGATCGTACCCAGTTGGATGTGCGCATCCTCGATGTATTTTGGGAAAAATTTTTCTCGATTGAACGTCATGCGTTACGATCCAACCATAATTTCGGTGACAAGAGACATAAAACCATTAGTGTCCATTTTATTTTCCGTCGCGGTCCGTCTGCGACAACACATCTGTAATATTTCTTCTTGCGAAACCCGCAAGGGTAAAAAAGGGAGGCCATGTTTTTCCAACCCATGGGCATGGAGTTGATGGATCGTGACATCCCATTCACGGACAGCCTGCCTTCGTTCACCAGCGGTCAGATACCATTCTGCCATGTAATAGTGAGGCAACCAGGAATCGGGCTGTATGTAGACGGCTGTCTTGAACCGTCTGCACGCTTCTTCACGATCCTGTTCATGATTGGCAACCAAACCCAACATCAGATGACTCGCCAAATGCCATGGATCCTTCTCCAATATTGAAGCACATAACGCTTTCACCTCCACGATCCGGCCCAGATTCAATAACAAACACGCCTTGATGGCAACGGAATCGTCCACAATAGACGGGGCCTGTTCCAATAAAACCAAAGCGTGCGCAAATTGCCGCTCCCTGGCAAGAAGCAGAACATCACCTAAAGAAGAGAGTTCGGCAACGGAGTTCACCCCCATTTCATCGCCTTCATGAACCGCCTTGTCGGAACGGCCAGTCACGTCCGCTACAACGTCAGGACAAGAGGATCGCAAATCATCCTCAACACGGCTCGGGTCCATTTCTTCCGTGTAAGAAACTGACGATTCCCGTTGCAACAGTTCATCCTTGCAAAAATAAAAAACCATCCCCCGCCAACAGGATCGTAAACAGTCATCTTCCCGCAACCTTTGCGAGTGGACATACGTTTCCGCAGCCCCCATAAAAAGAAGACCTCCAGGACGCAACCGCCCACACAACTGGCGAAAAACATAAGATTGGGCCTGATCATCCAAGTAGATGGAAACGTTGCGGTAAAAGATGATGTCCTGAGCGGACATAGATCCAACCAACGATTCATGGCACAAATTGACCACATGGAATCGCACCATGCCATTTGCACGTCCCGTCACCTGCCAGCAATCATCCCCCACAGGACGAAAATATTTTACACGCAGATCGGGATGGACATGACGCAAGGAATAGGATCCAAAACACCCCTTCCTGGCCATGGCTATGGCATAGCCATTAACATCAATTCCCAAAATTTCGATTCGATCCGAATGGGGTTCGCCAACAGCATCAAGCAAAGCCATAGCAACAGAATAGGCTTCTTCACCAGTAGAGCAACCCGCACTCAAAATACGCACGGGGACGCCATCCCATACCGGCGATAATCTTCCGGCGACGTAATCCACCATAACCTTGAATTGATCCGGCTCCCGATAAAAGAACGACTCACCAACGGTAAGATAGTCCACCAGAGCATTCGCTTCATAAGTATGACGTAACAATCTGTGTACATAGTCCCCCAAAGAAGGACTACCAATAATGGCCATCCGCATACACACTCCATCCCGAAGCGTGGACTGCCGCTCCGAAGAGAAGAACAACCCGAAACGCTGGAGAATGAACTGTTCACACTGGTGCCATTCTTCGGAATCAATCGGCAGATCACATGGCCTGTTCATATTTCCACGGTCCTGCGTTATAATAAAGGTTGATTCACCCGGGTTGTTCTGGTCAAGTTGCACAAGATACCGCAGATCTCCTCTGGAGAAGCCACGACATCCACCACTTGCTGGGTAATGGCTTCGCCCGGCATTCCAAACACAATGGACGAAGCATGATCCTGGGCCATAGTATACCCACCAATCTTGTGGATCTGTTCCATCCCTTTAACGCCGTTACACCCCATGCCGGTCAGAATAATCCCAATACTGCGCCAGCCGAAAACCCGTGCCATAGAGGCAAGAATGGCATCACAATCGGGCCGGAACAGGGTGTTCATCATGGTACTATCCAGGGTTAAGAATTTTTCACTCCCGACCAACAAATTACGATGGGCAGGAGAAATATAAACCGTCCCAGGCACAATAGGTTCGTCTTTTCCTACCTTCACGATCAACGATGTCGTCGTCTGCAACCATGCCGAGAAATCATCGACAAACTCTTCACTGATATGTTGCGCCACGACAATAGGATAGGGAAACTCCCTGGGCAAACCGGACAACAACCGGGCCAACGTCTGGGGACCACCCGTCGAGGCGGCAATACCTACCATGCGACCCACATGTTCACTCGCCCCTTTGATGATCGGAGGGGGAAACGATAAGTTGGGAACACCCTGATGTTGCACAGGGGCGATCACCTGGCCCCTGCCTAAAATTTTCACCTTCTCCAAAAAAGCTTCCGCTCGATCCAAATCAAGCTCCGACTTGGACATCACGTCCATGGCACCCAGTTGAATCGCGCGCATCGCCAGTTTGGCTCGCTCCATTTCGGTCAACACCAAGATGGCCGTGGGTTGATGAGTCATCAACCAAGCGATCGCCTGCAAACCATTCATCTTAGGCATGTTGACGTCCATAATGACAAGATCGGGCCGAAGACGTCGAGTCAGATGTACTGCTTCCTCGCCATCGGAAGCGACACCCACCACCGAAATATCAGAATCCATCCCAAGCAATTCGCATATGAGATGACGCATGAACGTACTGTCATCCACCACCAACACCCGCAAAGGAAACGTATTCATTTCTCCAGCTCGAATCGAGCAAGCTGAGAAGCAAGACCGGAAGCAATCTTGTTTAAATTTTTAATTATTTCATTGGTTTGATTGATAGAAGTAGAATTTTGCAATACGCCACCACGCAAATCCTTCAAAGTAATCAGGATCTGTTCACTCGCGACCTGTTGCTGCTGTGTGGAAAGGGAAATCGACTTTGCAGCCGAACTGGTCGTCGTAACCTCCTTCACCACAGTTTCCAATACCTCCGTGGTACGAGTAGTCAAAGACAACCCTTCCTGGACTTGTTTGCGACTTTTTTCCGACCCAACCACCAAACGATTGATGGCCTCCTGAATTTCCTCAACATGGGTTTCGATCTCTTTCGTCGATGTCATGACCGAATCGGCCAAGTGCCGTATTTCCACTGCCACGACACTAAATCGTTTACCCGCCTCACCCGCACTAGCCGCTTCCAAGGATGCATTGAAAGCCAGTAGTTTGGTTTGGTCGGCGATTGTATTGATCATACCCATGATCTTAGCAATCTCTTTTGATTTTCTCCCCAATTGAACAATTTCGTTGGTACTTTTTTCGTTATCCTGATTAATATCAGACATTTGATGCATAACGGAATTGACTGCCGCAGCACCATTTCTGGTCCGTTCCAGAGCATGATCAGACAATTGCCGCACATGTTCGGCATGCTTAACAACTTGAACGGAAGAAACCGAAAGTTCTTCCATAGTCGTGGTAATCTCGGTAAAAGCAGCCGATTGGTTGGAGGAAACCTTGGCTTGGTTTCCCACCGATGTAGAAATTTCCGCAGAGTACTGCCGCATTTTAGCAGCCAGTTCCGTCACAGTACGTATGGCGAGACCCAAATTATCGGCCATGGAATTGATTCCTTGACCGATGGTATCCATTTCGTCCTGATATTTGGAAATATATACCCTGCGACCAAGATGGCCGCGTCCGAGTACCAAAAGCACTTCGGTGACTTGTTTGATCCGAGACAACATCCATCCTGTCACCCGGGTAACCATCACCACCATACCGATAATGACCATGGCACCAATGATCATCAACACAAGGTTGGAACTGGTAGCAATTTTTCCCGATTCTTGTTGGGTATCCTTACCGATCCGTTCCAAAAGTTTGGACAGAGCATCAAGATTGGCAACCAAATCAGAGGAACGTGCGACAGCCTCATCCTGGAGCGTTTTCAGTTCCCGTTCTTCTTTCAACAGGCCCGAACGCAAACTGAAAATATTTTCCTGGCCTGATACGAAAAGAAGAATCAATCGGTTGATCTCATTTTCCAGTTTGCTTTTCAGTTCGGATAATTCTTCGTCGTTGACCTGACCAAGTTGCCCGACCGCACGTTGGACAATTTCGATAGTTTGCTTAATTTCATTATTGTTAATACTTGTAAGATTGTCTATATTATTTTCAAGCATCATTTTGCGATTCAACATCCCAAGCTTTGCGACAAGATAACGCACATCATAGCTAGTCTGCTGAACTTCCATCCGCGACCCAAGAACGATTTCTCTCAAAGCGGACGCCATTTTATCAAACTCAGGTTTGTCATCCAATATTTTACGATAATTGCGCTTCATCCGTTTTTCGGATAAAGCCAATTTTCCCACCATTGTTTCCACAATATTTTCAATCCTGGCAATATTGGCATCCAACTCCCTGGCTCCGTGTCGCAACCGGTCTTCAAGAATAATAAGACTTTTCTTTCGTTCGAAAAGGTGGTCATCACTTACCAAAAAATCCTCATAAGAACGATCCAGAGGATCAAGAACCATCCCAGCATCCTGAGTTTCGTGAAGAACAGACACCAACTGCTGGTATGCCTGACGGTAGTCGGTTTCCATGGCCTGTCGTTTTGGAACCGCATGGAAAACTTCCAATTCCTGAGCAGAGATGATTTTTCTTTGCCTGCTAAGTAGATTATTCAACGTTGACACAACTTTGCGACTAGACGTTTCAAGCGGCAACACTATTCCCAGCAGGCGATCCTGATTACTGTTTAATATATAGTTAGAATACATGCCGACAAACATTAAAACGACGGCAGCCATTACACTGGAGAATGAAAGAAACAGCAAAATTTTACGGATACTCCAGCGAAATTTGGAAAAAGACTCGCTAACACGTAACTGAACGTGGGACTGAGATAGAATATTCTCAGAATTGTCAGGTGTCGCCACGCCGGACATGGACGTTGATGAAAGAAAAGCATTCGTTGGCAAAGTATCCTTCCCGTCAGTCACGGTATTGATGGCACACACCGGTCCAGATTCCAACGCCACAGGCTGTTCCAGATTAGTCCTGGTTTTAATGATCGCCGCAAGCAATCGCTCATTCGGAATCTGATCAACCTGACCCGCTACCGTATCTTCCACCATGTCGTGAACAGCATCCACCCCCTGCTCCAACAAAAACAATGCTGCCGCGTCCTGCGTACCCTTTTGCCGACCAAGAACGGTTACCAACTCCGCCATAAGTTGCAACAATTTAACCAAGTGAGGAAGCATGGCGGAATCGGCAATACGCTCCAGCTCCCGAACCGTCTGTTCCATCTTAAAATAATGGGTCTCATCTCCTGGTGAACCTGTCAACCGCTGGACATCTCTGCGTAAAACATCCACCCAACTGCGAGCAGCCATGATCGGTTTTTCATCGACCGGGGGAGACGAGACCTGCTCTCGCACCGTGGTATTATCACCGTCCCAATTTTTTCCTCCCATAGCAGCAACATCGAGTTGCATCGAGTCAAATTCATGGAACGTACCATTACCAACGGGCAGATCCCTGGGGGGGGAAGAAAACGATTGCATGGAAATCGATACATCTGGAAGTTTCCCAGTTGAAATTCCTATCGCCATTTCCAACGACCGAATCAGCCATTCGCTTTCCTGGAAACTGTTTCCTTGTTCGCCGGCCTGGGTCTGCTTTTCGATTTGATCCAATGCCTGCAATGCCAGATCCAAAGAGTGCGACGATGTTGATTTGTCGCCGGAACGCCAATCCTGCATCATATTTCCAAGCAATTCTGCAATACGGGACATGGCACTCCGTTGCATCATCTTTGCCGAAGTTTTGATGGAGTGTGCCGCCGTACAGGGAGAATCCAAAACATTGCGTTCTTCGGGAAGGGCGATGAATTGCTGCAAACCATCGCGAATGATTTTGACATTTTCCTGAACTTCCGCAACAAACTTGATCAAAAGCTTTTCCCTGTTGAGGGCCATAGACATTTCCTCCAAATATATCGCGACAAGACCGACTCAATGAGCCATTCTTTTTTATTATTGAAATAATACAGTGTTCGCCCAAAGTTTCCGATCTTCGGATTGAGTCCTCCATTGCTGCAACGAACGTTTGGCATGACTGGATACCCCCGTCAAACCGATCAGGCCAAATACAGTCCCCGGCCATCGGGACAGTTCACGGGCTGCATCGCTTGAAAGAGCCTCGATACCGGACAACCACAAAACCTGTCCTTTCCATCGGGACAAAGCCCGGGCCGTAGCACTAGAAAGGGCTGTCAAACCACTCAGATCCAAACGTTCCCCAGCCCATTCAGACAGGATCAAGGCAATATCTGGTGACAGTTCCTGAATCCGGCGCATGGACAAAGTACGGCCAGACCATCGGACAAGAGCTTTGGCACTGTCCGGTTCAAGGGAAGTCAAACCATCCAATTGCAGACTGAATCCAGACCATGAGGCGAATTCAAAAGCGGTGGCGGGATTTAACAGATTCAGTTTATGAAATGCAATACATCGACCACACCAATGGGCAAGAATACGTGCAGTGGCAGGAGAAAGCTCATCCAGTTGATTGAATAAGAGTTCCGATACCCGCCAATGCACAATCATGCGGGCGACATCTTCGGACAAACGACAGACACCCAATTGCATCAAGGTTCCTTCCCATTCAGCCAACGCTTCGGCGACATCTGCGGACAACGACAAAAGCTTTGGAAAAAGAACCCCCTTGACCGGTGATTTGGCAATGGCTCGCGCCGTTTCTAAAGGTAATTCATGCAAAAATGTCAAATCCAGAAAACGCTCACCACCATAACAAACCCCATCTGGAACGACTTTTG
The DNA here is from genome assembly GCA_002753615.1 of Magnetococcales bacterium DCbin2. Lineage (GTDB taxonomy): Bacteria > Pseudomonadota > Magnetococcia > Magnetococcales > UBA8363 > UBA8363. The sequence goes on along the minus strand of PEAO01000025.1, from coordinate 22,067 downwards.
TCAACATCATCGTTGAATTCACTGTAGACGAAAAATCGCTACCGGGAAACGCATAGACATGACTCAAGCAAGAAACAGGATCATGAAGACAGTCCTTCCAAGCCTTTGCGGTTTGAAATCGATGTTTTTTCAACAGCATGGTCGCATGATCGATACTTTCTAAAAATGGCATAGAATACCGCCACTTTGCCAACTGCCTAGCACTTATCATGGGGTCAGGATTACCTGCTAAACTCATTTCGAGACGATGGGCCGATTCCACAGGTTTCACGCCAGTGACAATTTCATAACACACAGCACCCAAAGCATAAATATCAGACCACGGTCCCTGTTCGCCCTTTGGAGAAAATTGCTCTGGAGGGGCATACAATAGCGAAACCACAACCGTCAATTCCATCTGTTCCAGAATATTGCGAGCAGCACCAAAATCAATAAGAACAGGCGTCTTATTTTTGCGGACGACGATATTGGCCGGTTTGATATCTCTGTGAATAATCCCTTTGCTGTGCAAAATATCCAATGCATTCAGTAAATCATTAATAATACGAATAATTTCCTGTTCTGTAAGATATCTGCGCCGTTCCAGAAATGCCCCCAGATGTTCTCCATCCTCAAAGTCCATCACCATGTAGGCCGTACCATTCATCTCGAAAAAGTCACGCACACGAACCACATTATTATGGCGAAACTGAACAAGCGTCCGTGCTTCTTCAAGAAAACACTTCAAACCTTTCTCGAATTCTTTTTGGTACGATGTTGATCGGAGATCAACCATAAGATTGGAATGACGGGTAACCAATTTGCTGGGAAAAAACTCCTTAATTGCTACAAATTCTCCCAATTTGGGAGCAGATGCGGCATATGTAATACCAAAACCACCCTGTCCCAATACATTTTCGATCCGGTAGGAATGCAAAACCACATCCAAGGGCAACGCATCCGAAAACATTTTTTTTTTCTTGGCCACAAGGAAAATACCTTAAATAATAATTACTATCTCACCACCAACGGATTATAAAGTAATGTAAGGCAAAATCAAGATCAAAAGAAAAATAAAAATAAAAACCCCGGGGAAGATACCCCAGACCCATTTTCTTCAATAATTTATGCTTCGGCACCCAATCGCGTCAAAATCCCATTTCCCGGATCACAATCTGGGCACCAGCCCGGTAAAGTTGTGACAACCAACTTTGGGAGGTGCTACGTTCCAAGATAACGCTACCACGCAATCGATGGTCGGGCGGGGAAAAAGAAGCCGTTGGCCGCACAATGATCAGATAAATAGCGGTCGTCGGGATCCAGCGTCCATTCTCATCCCGGTGCGCCGGAAGAGAACCACCATACTGCGTGGACAACAATGGTTCATCCAACGTCGGTGCCGCCACCGCAGCAATCGAAGAAACATGACAAGGGATGGCATCCCAATCGATCCCTTCCGGCAGAAAAACACAGGAACCCCCAGGCATGACCGCATTCAAGTCGGCCTCACCGAGATAAGCCATGCCATGCCATCCATCGGGATGGGTCAGATCCAACAACGGCTCGGTTGTATTCACCCAAACCCCCGTCTTGATTTCCTTGCCCAAAAAAGCAACCCAACCCGCCTTCGGGGCAACCACCGTCAACCGTTTGCGTTCACGTTGCAACGCCGCATACAGGGCCAGATCAATCTCAAACTGGCGATCATTCAGCGGTGCTTGCCTCAAGAGCGTCTGATGGGCACCGCGCAGATTGCGTTTCCACAACGAAGTTTCGGCCTGGATTCGCGCCACCGCCAGCTTGTTGATCAAATCCGGTGCGGACAGTTGCAACAAGGTTTGCCCTTTTTCAACCCGGCTCCCCTCGGTAACATCAATCCGTTCGACACGCGCCGGGACCGGGGCATAAAGGGTGATCCGCTCTTCCCGTTGGAAAACAGCGGGGGCATGCACAGAACCTTTCCAAGGGACAAGCAGCAAAAGAATCAAGCCGACCAACACCATCACAGAGCGCACAGCCGAGACATTCCAGCGCAAACGGGTCTCTGGACGCAACCAAATACCGATTTCATTGCCAATGGGACGGACCAAAAACCATCCAATTTCAACAGCCATGAGTAGGATTCCCAATAATTTAAAAAACATGTGATAAACAGCAATGGCGATTCCAAAATATAAAACCAGCCGATAAATCCAAGTCAACCAAGCAAAACCGATTAAAAATCGTTGGCGATCACACAACGCCGGTTCCGGGATAGGGGCCTTGAGGCCCAACAATAGTTCACGCACTTTCCAACGGCCCAACCGCCCGGCGCGATCATGAAGATTTTCAATTCCCAACCAATCCGAAAACAGATAATACCCGTCAAAACGTAGAAAAGGGCTGGCATTCATGAGAATTGTCGAAATCCAACTCACCGTCGCAATAAAAAACAGAGCGTCCTTCAAACCTCCCACAGGCAACAAACCCCAGAGCATCGATGCCCACGCCGTCAATAACAATTCCGCCCAAATGCCTCCAGCCGCAATGACCAACCGCCGCCGACGCGAGGCCAATTTCCAGACCTCACTGGTATCGGTGTATAAGACCGGGATCAACATTAAAAAAGCAACCCCAATGGTCGGCACCCGGCAACCATAGCGGGTAGCGGCATAAGCGTGTCCCAATTCATGAATGGTCTTGGTCAAAAACGTCCCCAAGGAGATCAACAACACCTCGGTCATTAAGTCGGTTTCACGAAAAGTCGTCACGGCGATATGCCACTGCCGGGTGATCAAATAGAACCCCAACAGTCCAGCCATGGCTGTGACGATCAAAAAATTTTTTGAAAAAGCCCATTGCATCCACGGCAAGGTTTTGCGCAAAAATGGGTCCGGGTTCACAAGCGGAATCCGAAAAAACAGGTAGGCATGTAACAGGTGATGCAACCAAGAATGCCGGGCCGCGTTGACCTGATCGGTCAAGCGCGTCATCCCCCGTTCCCCCTGGGGGCGCAGCAAATTGGCCTCAAGAAGAAAACGGACCAGCCGGGTCACATCTTCGGCGGTGGTTTCCAAGGTGGTTTCGGCAGAAACCAGTTCGGCGATACGGCTGGGTGCCCCATGACGCCAGCGGCACAGAATCTCAAACTCCCGCCAACCGATCCTGAAAAATTGATTGTTCGCCGGATCACGCAATGTCCAGGTGGGGGCACCGTCGGGCAAGTGGGGACCGGGAAAAAGGTGTAGTTCCTCACGTAATGGCGGTGGCCTGCCGGTATCGGACGTCGCCGCGTCCACTTAACCCAGCCGTTGCCGCAAGAGAGACAGGGGGTGTCGGAACAAATAATAGAACAGCGTCGTTTGTCGCCCCTGAATTTTTGCCGTGCCACGCAGCCCGATGGGTGGGGGATTGCCTTGGGTCAAAAAATGCCCCCGCACGATAGTGACGAGAGACCCTTCCATTTCCTGGGCATCATAACCCACGTAGGTCAAAGAAGCTGGCCAGGAATCCAACGGATCTCTATTGGGGTAGAGTGTGATCCGGGCGTTGCCATCCAATGCAATCATATCGCTGACCGGCAGCCGAATCTCCAACTCGGCGACGTTTGGATCGGCAATATCCATAATCCGCTCTCCGATCTGTACCGGTTTTCCCAGCCAATGGTGGCTATCGGAAAAAATGGCCACGCCATCACGAGGTGCCAACACACGCACCCGGTTGAGCAAAATACGGATCCCGCGTGTCTCTGCATCTTGTTTTTCCATCCGTTTTTCCAAAATTCCTTTCTGCACACGAATTTCTGGATCGGTAACGGACTGTTTAAGAACCTGTTGATACTCTTCCTGAAGCAAGTTGAAAGATTTATTTTCCACTTCCAACTTGTTGTCCAACACCGTTTCATCCAACGTGACCAGCAAATCCCCCTGATGTACCCTCTGATTGGGGGTCACATGAACACGGTCGATCACCCCTTCCATAGGGGCGCGAATGGGTGTGGGATCCAAAGCCGTGACCACAGCGGGTGCCAGAACCGATTGTCGCATGGGTGCCCAACAGGCCAACAACACCGCCAGTCCCAATCCCATCTTGATCCGACCGCGACGGGACGTATACCACGTTTTCCAGGGGATACCCCGGCGATGACGACGCTTACGAATCAACTCCCAAGCATGGGCATAGGAATCAGCCAGTTTGCCCAACAGTTTGATTTCGGTATCGGTCCAAGGCGTTGATTTGACCAGCAGCATCCCCCCCAACATTTCGCCCAAACCGGTCACCAGCGGAACCCAAAGGGCATGCGCCGGCAACCATTGTTCCCAGGCGGCACCGTCATCACCCTGGATATCCGCAGCACACACACAAAGCGGGCTTCTCTGTTGTTGAATCGACTCTCGGTCGAGAACCCGCGTCAACCATACGATATAAGGGGCGCGTGGTCCCGCTTCGGGGGATCCCGAAACCGCAATGACCCTTCCCGTTCCGTCGGCAAACCGCTGCCACAAAACGGCTTGTCGGTAAGGTGCCATCAGATGGGTTTCATTGACGACCAGAAAGCTGAATGAGGTCTCATCTTCGGCGGCAAAGGCCCGCTTACCCAGTTGTAACAGGGCACTCAGACCGGTGATCAGTTTTTCCCCATGAATCGGCATCGTGACGATTCTTATGTCAGGGTGTGGAAGAGACCGCCATCCCTGCCAAGGGTGGCAAGAAATAGGCGGCACCACTCATACCGGGCATCAGGTCGGATTGATCGCCAACAATCTCCCCCACCACCTTGAGAGATTGACTCAAAGGGTCCGCCTCGGCACCCAAACGGATCACCTGGGCGGTATATTTTTTCCCGGTTTCATCGATTTGTATGGTGAAGGGGGTTTTCACCTTGAGCCATGTCAACCAGCGGGAGGGGACAATCATCTCCATCTCCAGATGGCGATGATCCAATAGTTTCATGATCACCTGTCCTGTCGTCACATATTGGTGTTCCCGCATGGTCAGGGTAGCGACCCGTCCGGCAAAAGGGGCAAGAATCCGACACCCCCGCATGCGCGTCTCTTGAAGTTTTAGCTCTGCCTCGGCCAACTGTTCTTCGGCCCGACTGGCGTCTGCTTCCAGGGTACCGACGGAGTGTAATTCAGCCAGCCTTTGTATGACTTTGTTTTTATCGATCGCGGCACGCCACGCCATCGCCGCCTTGTGATGTTGGGCCGCAAGCAAGGCACAGTCAAAAACAACCAGAGGGGCACCTTGTGCAAACGTGTCGCCCTCCTTGACCATCAACTGCTGGATTTCTCCATCGATATGGGCCGATAGCGTCGTTTGCGTCCGAGGCACCAAGTAGGCCCGAATATCGGTCTGAGAACCGGCGTTTTCTCCGGCAACCAAGGAGCCTGCCGCCAAGCAACCGCCCAACGTCAACCCAAACCAACGCCCGATACGGCGGTCTCTATCCTGCGAGTACGCAAACACGATGGCTTTAGACCCATATCCCGATTCAGTTTAAGAATATCTGCCCAACGGATATGCAATAATCATGCTATCATGTCATGTTTTTTGGATTGTCCGCAAAAAATATGACACATCCACCTTTTACCGAAAATGCTGGCGCGGTAGGCTTTGACATCAAAATATTTATGATTGCCCAAGCGAAAATGGTGTGGTGTCCCCAGATTGCCGCAGACAAGGTTAGATGTTGTGTCCCCGGAATTCCCCCGATACAATGCCGTGATCTTTTGAAAGATCGGCGGACAATTCGCCTGTTTCACTGATACTCGCATGAATTATTTGCGGACGGAGTTTGGTCGGTTGGGAAATGAGTTTTTGATCTTTCGTGTACATGCCGTGAGGCGCATGGCCGAGCGAGGTATAAGCGAAAAAGAGATCGCCTGTGTCATGCGGCAAGGCGTGCAAATTAAGGAATATCGAGACGATACGCCTTATCCAAGCCGGTTGGTCCTGGGATGGTGCGGTTCTCGACCGTTGCATGTGGTTGCCGCAGATGATTTGCAAACAGGCGCAACCATTATCATTACAACTTATGAACCGGACCCGTCACAGTGGGATAACACATTCAGGTTCAGGAGAGAGTCATGAAGTGTGTCATCTGTAAGCAGGGAGATACTCATCCCGGCTACGCTACCGTATCCCTGGAACGGGAAGGTGTTACCCTGGTTATCAAAAAAGTTCCTGCCCAGGTTTGCCAAAATTGCGGTGAGGAATATCTGGATGAAACGACAACCTCGTACTTGCTGACAAGAATGGAAGATGCGGTCAATACCGGCGTACAAGTGGACGTTCGGCAATTCGTGGCTGCCTGAAATGGAATTCCATCTTATCGTCCGTTTTCCAATACGGCTTCGGTATCTTTGGCCGCAATCAATTCATTGACGCCAGATAGCATCCCTTTCATGGCTCCGCGAACACATTGAGATGCCAATCGGTAAAGTTTCGCCGTCGTCAAACTCTTGAAGGGCATCTTTGGCCATCATATCCAAGATTTCTGGATGCTCGGTAAAGCGTTTTTCCCATGCGGCATCGGCGGTGAGTTCCGCCAGAATGCGTTGTGCCAAGGCGGTCTGTTCTTTTTTTGGCAATTTTGAGGCTTCAACAAAAGCCTTTTCAAGGAGTTCGGTCATATCTTTTTCGTCTCTTTCAAGGGGATGATTTCTGCTTCACCAAAAAAATGGGTGTCAGGGTGACGCCCTACCCGCACTTTATTGTAACAGGTATCCCAACTGGTTTCGATGTTCGAGCGATGCTTTCTCCAGGTTATTCCGATCGTTAATCAATTTTTTTATTCCAGCATAAAGGAAATAGATATTATGTCTCAATATTTTATAAGCATTAAATATTCTTCTATGCGTTCACTGGTTGTATCAACCGATAGTGCATACCGCTGTCGTAGCAATTCTGCAAATAAGATTTCAGGCCATTCGAGCCGTGGACAGCATCGTGTTCTTTAATAGCGTTAGACGCCTCCGAATCACCCATGGCACCGGTATAAACCAACCAGCCCAATAGCAACGGGGTTGTTCTGACCTCAATCTGATGGGACAGACTGCGCGCCAGTTTCTTACCCCCTTTATCATCGGTCATGAATCCCAAGCGCATTTTCATCGCCAAAACTATAGATGTCAGCTCCCCTTTGCCAAGGTGTTTGATTCCATTTAACCGAGCCACCTCGCGCAGATCGTTCACATTCAATTCATGCTGTGAGAATTGGTCTCCTTTTTCAAGAAGGGAACGAAAAATATCCTGCATACGGTGCTGCGGCGTTCCCGGAGCTGGGTGATAGCTCTCCAAACTTTCGTACCTGACAAACCCCGAAACAATAAAGTTGAGGTTCTTGGCCTTTGCCGCCCTTGTCAGGGTGTGTGATGCCAGCATAAACCAGATGGAACAGGTGTCTATGGTCGAGGCTAATGGGAATGTTGTAACATCATTGGTTGTTGGACTATGGATATTACTCATGCTTCAGGCTCCGATTGAACAAAATACCAATTCCGGCTAGACCATGCACATCGGTCATAAGACATTCTGCCAGTTTACCGCGAGAAATCAAATTCTGCTGATAGGAATCAAAACAAAGATCAAGATAGGCCGGGGATAGCCCTTTCTTCAACAAAGCTAATCTACGCTGCCTTTGCTGCTGTGTCAGCGTCCCGGGCAACTCAGGGTCTTCTCTTCCAGCATCGGTCAATCTGCGATTATGCAACTGTTCCCGCTGTTGTTTTGTAATTAGTTTTGCGTCTAAAAGTGCTTTCAGCAATGCGGGTACCGTGACACGAAACATTCTGGCCTCGCTCAGCAGGGTTGCAGAATCATGCCATTCGGTTGATGATCTCCGGGACTTCAATAATTCCACAGGCATCAAGAAATGAGAAGCGAAACTATTTGCGCGAATCTCCTTTAGATCACTGCTGCTCCAATCACCATCGCGGGAGATGTTGTAGTCGTTGTCATCATCCAAAAAAACATGGGCGCACTCATGGGCTGCACTGAAGCACTGGCGGAAATAGTCTTCAGAATAATTGACCAGGATGCATCTCCCAGCTTCAGGGTGGTTTATGGAGAGTCCGGAAATTGATGAACTACCCAGCATAAGCCGGAACACCTTCAATCCAGCACCACGGAGCTTCTGATAAATGTCGAGAACAATCCCATTGGGAGGGATGTCAAGCTTCTGCCGAATCTGTTGGGCACATTGCATTCCATGATCTTTATAAAATTTCCCCTGCGACTGACACCGTCGAACTTGGGCGTTTGGCGTGCGATTGAGTAAGTTCTCCAAGAACGCCTGATTGCGGCAGAGGAATATGAATTCCTGTATGGATTTTCTGTCTTCCCGATTCAGCCTGCCGCCTTCCCGACGGAACATAAGATGCACATTTTCATCCGGGTTTGGGGTATCGTCGTCGATGAGCCATTCAAAACCACATTTGAAATAATCCGCTAAGATGAGAACCTCATCACCACTGGGTTCGATTTCCCCCTGACTTATACTGGAAAGCCTGTTCTGGGTGATGCCTGTTGCTACAGAAATATCGGGGATTGACTCCTGACGATCATCTACCAACCCGCGCAATTTCTGGCCAAATCTGTTTGGAGTAAATGGCATCTCTTGTCCGGTCGTCGTATCAAAATTTGAAAATGCGATATGGCATCAGCCAAATGCCCCATTGGGAAGCGACATCATGCTCCACCTACCATCGCATTCGACTCACCCACGTCCCCGAGCTTGCGGTATACCCCAGAAGAAGGCCAACGTACACTACCTTCTGAATTGTCTGGATTCAAAGAGCGAAGGTATCCCCTCAAATAACACTTTCTGCCATCGGTAAAAAAATGGTGTCACACCTTGTCCAAGAAAACGTCGTCCAAGGACTGGGCATCGAAAATGCGAAGACTCCATTCCTCCAAGGAAGGTGGCTCTGCCTTGGCTATTTTTTCGTTGGCCCAATGAGGCACAGCATCAAAACGGCGTTGTAACTGGCGCGTCAGAATTTTAGCTGCTTCTTTTCTTTCGCCAGCCCTCTCGCCATTCAGGTGTTCTTGCACCAATCGATGCTCAAATTTCGGCAAAGAAAAAAGTTCCTCCTCAGGAGTTGCATCCACCATAAACTCGAACCATTCTTTCCCAAGCTGCTTAACATACTCCGGCGTAATGCCCTCCATCTCTGGACTATTCAATGTACCTTTCATTTTCAACCTCCATAAACCAACAATAGTCTGACCAAATGCCTCAGAGAGCTTGAACAACCCGGTGTATTTGATCGTCTCAAACGCTTTCTTTTGTTCATCTTGGCGGCTGGCAAAGCATTTTAAAGGGGCGTTTCGGATTTCGTCCACCAATTCGTTCAGAAAAATCAACCGGACGACACCGCCACAAGGGGGAATACACTCATAGACACCAACCGGCCCAACAGGCTTGAAAGAATGGCTTACCAAAAATTCTTTCCGGGACGTTATGGAACTGATGATAACACTTCGTAACTGATGACGCTTCAATTTTGCAGTTTTCAAATACAGATAATCGTATACTAAAAGCTGCATGAGAGCATCTTCGTTCAGACTCTCGGTAATTTTTAACTCAACCAGAATCTGATCGACATCAAGGTCATGTAGCCCATCCGCCAATCGCAAACGCTGTTCTTGGGTCCAGCCACTTTCGCCAACTTCCTTGCGCTGAATCAAGATAAGATCCGCTACGGGCGGGGCAGGAACAACAGGAACTTCCATGCGCACTTCGATGCCAACGGGATCCAGCAATACTTATCAGCATTTCGCCAGCCAGTCGGTGCCAGTCGGTTTTGCCCTCTTTTTCCAAATTGGCTGTTTCCTCGGACTTTTGTGAATGAAATAAAAGATGTAACCCCATTCGTAGCTTCGCGGTTAACTCGGTCATTTTCCGCCAAGTATTACTTTTCGGCAAACAAAATATGTGAGATCCAAAGGAAACAGATACGTGTCCCCAGAACTCTGGGAAAAGTTGGGATTGTATTCCTGGAATTCCCGCCCAGAGGTTAACTGATCAATGCTTCGGGGTGACGATCAGCGATTCTCAACAGGGATGCCGCTGGGCCTGATGGAACCCGTCTTCCCTGTTCCCAGTCTTGAAGGGTGCGGATACTCACGCCCAACAATCCAGCAAAGGCCGATTGCGAAAGCCCCATGCGCTCTCGTAACGAGTGCGCATCGGGTACTGTCACGGTTACGCACAATCCCTGCCCACTCTTGATAGCATGCACCCCGTCAAGAAGTTCTTGGCCTATATTCCGTTTCCCAGTCATAGTCTCTCCAATTCTTCGCGCAGTCTTTGCAGCACCTCTGGCGGGAGGTTTTCTTCCTCGTTTTTGGCATACACTGTCAGCATCCAGATTTCTTCCGCCGTGTTGCGCCAGTAATAGATGATGCGGAGTCCTCCTCGTTTTCCTCGATTGGTTGCTTTCCACCGCAATTTTCTCACCCCTCCTGAGCCAGGGATCACATTGCCTGTTTCAGGATGTAAAGCCAAGGACCACTGCAACGCCAAATATTCCGTATCGTCCAAATATTCGTGGATCAGACGGGAAAAAATAGGTGCTTCAATGAAAATCACCGCCGGAGTATACGGCATCGCCGTATGTCTTGGAAGGTGGGAAGGACGAGTCATGATTTACCTTGGTGCCGCAATCGCTTTGAAGGTGTCACGCCCTGTCCGAAAAAACGTCGTCCAAAGACTAGGCATCAAAACACGGAGGTTCCATTCCACCAATAAGGACGGGCCAGCTTTGAATCGCACACAGATTGCTGGACTGCTCCAGCGCATCTTCTGAATAGTTCAACAATTTTCATGCTATCATGTCATGTTTTTTGGACTGTCCGCAAAAAATCCAACACATCCGTATGAAAGGCTTTGTGCCCAAAAGCATTCAACTGATCGGTCAGCCCCGGCATACCGATCCCCTCCCCCTCGGCTTCGGTCCGACCATAGCCGGGAGTACCCGGCCCCCTTTTTTCATCATGGCCTTTCACAGGGGAAACGTGAAATTGGGTAGTATCATCCCGCAGGGTGGAACCTATCTTGATCTCCATAGGTTTGGACTCGGACCCGTGATTTTTGATGGTCCCTTGCGAATCATCACGGCTCGCATGGGCAGAGATATCCGCGGTGTTCTTATTCTGAGTCAAAACTTCGACACGATCCTGATGGGTTGTGGCATCCCGCCCGGTTGTCATCGCCACTTTCAGCCCATGGGCAAGGTCAACGGCCATGACCTCTCGAAAATCACGAGAGACGACCTGTTGGTAACGATCCAAAGATTGACCCGATTGCCGTACCTTGGAAAAAGAAAATGTCGCTGTCGTATCCACCGATTGCGCAAAAATCGGAACTGGCTCCGGCATAATGCGCGGTGGGTTGGAACGCGCCAGAGAAGCCGTTGGCAATGTCTGTACCGGCACCGATACGTCCGCCACCGTACCCATTGGAAGATTCACAGGGACCGTTCTTGTCTCAACCACCGAAGGGGGCACATGGACTGTCCTTGTCTCAACCACCGAAGGGGGCACATGGACTGTCCTTGTCTCAACCACCGAAGGGGGCACATGGACCGTTTCGGTCTCAACCGCCGAAGGCACCTGAGTCGCAGCCGAGGGTGCCATGGGGAGCGGTACCGGGATAATCGCAATCTCTTCGCGTTGCAACTCTGTTGGATGCGATAGGCTGATTTCCGGGTCTGCTGGTGTTACCACCACGGGGGCGGATGCTTCCACAATCATCTGAAACATCGCCGTTGCCTTGGCACCGGTCTCGTCCATACCAGACACAATAATCTCGTAAACACCCGCATCGCCACGTTGCGGTGTTCCACGGAACACTTGCGTCTCTGGATTAAAATGGAGCCAATACGGCCCTTGTTCAACCCAATACACCAAGTTAGGCGAGTCACCATCGGTAAACAATGGTTGGGGTGCCAGTGAGAAAGATAACTCATGTTCCTCCCGCCCCGTGGGGATTGGCTGGATTTCCCCGCTCCATACCGGGGCATCATGGACGCCATGCACCGCGATATCCCGCGTAACCGTGGTGATGCGTCCCCCCGACCCTTCGCCACCGGCGTTGCCATCCATGATTGAAAACGCGATGGTCCGATTGGCAACACTGGGATTGTCATCGTTGGTGTTGTGATAGGTGATAGACCGAAGGGCCGCTTGATAATCCGCTTTACTGGCGGTGCCGGACAACGTGAGGGTGCCGGTGGTTGCATCCCAAGAACCTGAAATACCCCATTGGTCGCTGAATGCCAGCACATCCTCTCCAGCGACATGATTGCCGATGATTTGCACCGTCGCCCCAACCATGGTGGCATCATCCACGTCCGCAAGACTCAGCTCCGCATCCACCATAATCGCTGCATCGCTTTCGGTGTAGGAGAGCGGCACACCCGCGATGGTGACCACGGGAGCATCGTTGACGGCATAGACGACGATCTCCCGTGTTGCCGTCGTCGTAAGCTCCCCGACCCCTTCACCGTTGGAATTACCATCCATGATCGAAAAAACAACGGTCCGGTTGACAATACTGGGTGTATCCTCGTTGGTGTTGTGATAGGTGATAGACCGAAGGGCCGCTTGATAATCCGCTTTGCTGGCGGTACCGGATAATGTCAGGGTGCCGGTGACCGCATCCCAAGAGCCTGAAATACCCGCTTGATCGATAACATGGAGAAGATCTTCATCCGCAACATAATTGCCGGTGATTTGCACCACCGCCCCGACCACGGTGGTATCATCGACATCCACAAGGCTTAAACCGGCATCAACCGCGACAGTATCACCCTCCACATACGAAAGAGAGACGCCCGTGGTCGTCATCTCTGGGGCATCGTTGATGGCATACATCACCATATCCCGCGTTGCGGCGGTCGTGCGTGCCCCCGCCCCTGCACCATCGGTATTCCCATCCGTGACCGAAAACAGGATGGTCCGATTGGCGACACTGGGGTTGCCATGGTTGGTGTTGTGATAGGTGATGGAGCGGAGTGCCGTTTGATAATCCGCAGTGCTGGCGGTGCCGGACAACGTGAGAATGCCGGTGTCCACATCCCAAGAGCCTGAAATACCCGATTGGTCGATGAATGCCAGCACATCTTCACTCGCGAAATAATTGCCGGAAATTTGCACCGTCGCCCCCGACATACCGGCATCATCCACGTCCGCAAGGGTCAGATCGGCATCCACAAGGATCGCGGCATCGCTTTCGGTATAGGAGAGCGGCGTACCCGTCGTGGTGATCCCCAAGGGATCGTTGACGGCATGGACGACGATCTCCCGCATAACCGTGGTGGTCAACGCCCCCGACCCTTCACCGTTGCTGTTGTCATCCGTGATCGAAAAAGCGACAGTCCGGTTGGCGACATGGGGGTTATCATCGTTGATATTTTGATAGGTGATGGAACGGAGTGCCGTTTGATAATCCCCTTTGCTGGCGGTGCCGGATAACGTCAAAGTGCCGGTCACAGCATCCCAAGAACCTGAAATTCCCGCTTGATCGTCAAATGACAGCACATCTTCGCTGGCGAGATAATGGCCGGTGATTTGCACCGTCGCCCCCACCACGGTGGTATCATCGCCATCCTCCAGAACCAAGTCGGCATCAACCGCGATGATCGCACTTTCCGTGTAGGAAAGGGGGGAACCCGTCAGGATGACCCCTGGGGCATCGTTGACCGCCTGCACCATGATATCCCGCGTTGCGGTGGCGGTGAGCATCCCCAACCCTTCGCCGTTGGAATTGCCATCCGTGATCGAAAAAACGACGGTCCGGTTAACGATACTGGGGTTGTCATCGTTGGTGTTTTGATAGGCGATGGACCGAAGAGCCGTTTGATAATCGGCTTTGCTGGCGGTGCCGGATAACGTAAGGGTGCCCGTCACAGCATCCCAGGAACCAGAAATCCCCGATTGGTCGTTGAATGCCAGCACATCTTCGCTGGCGAGATAATTGTCGGTGATTTGCACCGTGGCCCCAACCAGGGTGGCATCATCAACATCCGCCAGGGTCAAACCGGCATCAACCGCAACGATCCCCCCTTCCGTATAGACCAGGGGAATCCCCGTTGTCGTGACCCCCAGGGGATCATTGACCGCCTGCACCGCAATATCCCGCGTGACCGTAGTAGTGAGCGCACCACCTCCCTGGCCGTTGGAGTTACTGTCGGTCACCAAGAAAGTCACCGTGCGCTGGGCAACACTGGGATTGTCATCGTTGGTGTTTTGATAGGTGATGGAACGAAGGGCCGCTTGATAACTGGCCTTGCTGGCGGTACCCGTCAAAGTCAGAGTACCGGTGGCGGCATTCCAGGAACCGGAAATGCCCAACTGATCCGTAAACGAAAGGAGATCCTCACTGGACAGATAGTTGCCGCTGATCTGTATCGCCGCACCGACCATGGTGTTGTCATCCAGATCGGCCAGGGAAAAACCGCTGTCCAGCACAACAGCCCCCTGACTCTCGGTATACGACAAGGCGGCAGCGGTTGCCGTGACCACAGGGGCATCGTTGACGGCAGTGACGGTCATCGTGCGGGTCACCGTGGTGGTCAACGCCCCGGCACCCTCACCACCCGAATTAGCATCCGTCACCTTGAAGGTGATGGTACGTGCCGTCATGTTCGGATCGTCGCCGTTGGTATTCTGGTAGGTCAGCGAGCGCAAAGCCGTCTGATAATCGGCCTTGGTGGCGGTGCCCGTCAAGGTCAGGGTGCCGGTACCGGCGTTCCAGGAACCGGAAATACCCAACTGATCGGTAAACGAAAGGAGATCCTCACTGGACAGATAGTTGGCCGTGATTTGCACCGTCGCTCCGGTCACATGGGTGTCATCCACATCGGCCAGGGTCAGTCCAGGATCGACCGAGGTGGCGGCATCACCTTCGGTCACCGCCAGGGCACTCCCGGTCACCACGATGGTAGGGGCATCATTGACGGCGGTGATGGCGATCGTCCGCGTCGCGGAGGCGGTCAAAGTACCGCCCCCCGTCCCATCGGAGTTGCCATCGGTGATCGTCCATGTGACAGTCCGGTTGCCGATATCGGGTTTGTTTGTGTTGGTGTTTTCATAGGTCACCGAACGCAAAGCGGTTCGATATTGCACTTTGGTCGCAGAACCGGTCAGCGTCATCGTGCCGGTTGCCGCGTTCCACGAACCGGTAATGCCCGATTGATTGGTAAATGCCAGAACATCTTCGCCAGAAACATAATGGCCAGTAATCCGCACCGTGGCACCGGCAATGTTCAGATCATCGACATCGCTGAGGGTCAGGGCACTATGGATGACCGTCGCGGCGTTGCCTTCCGTAAATACCAGGGTACCACCGGAGGCAAGGGTCGGGGCATCATTGATCTCCGTGGCTGTGATCGTGGCGGTGTCGGCGACGGTGCTGAAGGCGGTGGTGCCACCACGGCTGGAGACATTCACTTTGGTGCCAAACGTCCCTGCGGTCCGATCCCAGGCATAAAACGATACCGTCCCGGTGGTCGCCTTGATGGCGTTGGGGACAAAACGGAGTTGGTCGGTATCGCGCAACAACAGGGCCGACGTGGCACTGACGGCACCGACATTGTTCCAACCGCTGCCAGTGTTATATTGCCAAGTGCCATTGCCACTGGTCAGGCCGTAGAGGGCAAGTCCTCGGGCAGCCCCAACATCCAGATCCGACGCCCCGCCCAACAGAGAGGAAACGATGACACCGGCGTTGGTCGTCTGATCTTCGGTGATGGTCGGAAATGCCGGAGTCGCCGCCGAATCCAACGTCGGGGCAACATTGACACGGATGCTGGCGGTATCGGAGGCGGTACTGAACGTGGTGGTACCGCCACGGAGTGATGCATCCACTTTGGTCCCCTGCCCCCCCAGACCAAGGGTCTCATCCCAGGCATAATAGCTGAACGAGGCGTTATCGGACGTATTCAAGCTGCCGGGTTGAAACCGTATTTGGTCTTCGGAACGCAACAACAATGCCTGGAGATTGCTGACTACACCAGTGGCAGTCCAGGTCGCGCCGTTGTCCGTGGAAAATTCCCAATACCCCCCGCCAACACCATTGTTGACGGCGTTGACCGCAATCCCTTGCAATGGAGCCGTGACCAGTGTCGCATCGCCAATGGAGGCACCAACCAACGAAGAAATGGTAATCCCTGGGTTGCCGGTGTCAAGATAGCGGATGCTTGATAAAACCGGGCTGATGGGAGTCAACACCGGGGCATCATTCAAGTCGGTGACCGTAATATCCGCCGTTTCAATGGCGATGGAAAAGGGGGTGGCCGCCCCGCTGGTAACCGTGGAAACCTTACTGCCAGAGGCGTAGGTCTCCGATTGTCCCGATTGATCCCAGGCCACAAACGTAAAACTGGCGGCACCCGGCGACGTATTACCGGGGGGATTCATGCCGTCGGGGACATACCGGACCAGATCGGTCGGGCGCAACAACAACGATTGGGCACTGGAAACAACACCAACATTGGTCCAGTTGGCTCCGGCGTTGATGGAATATTGCCAAGTGCCATTGGCTGCGACCAAACTTTGAATGGCGATCCCCTCCACGGGTGCGGCATCGCTATCGGTGATCAGGGCACCGACGATGGAACTAACAGTTTGGCCGCCGTTGGTCGTCGCATCTTCCGTGATGGTCGCCATGTGCGTGGGGCTGGCGTTATCCAACACCGGGGCGGCATTGACCGTACCGCGAATCGTCCCGGAAGCCAGACTGAATTCGGTCGTGGTGCCGCGCGTGTTGGCATTGGGGGAATCGCCAACGGTACTCACAGTCTGGTCCCAGGCATAAAAAGAGAGGGTGGGCTGACCGCTGTCGCTATTATCGGGTTTAAAACGGATCTCATCGGTGGATTTGAGCAAAAAGGTATTGGAAGAGTTCATACCACCCGGCAGATCGACCCAGGCCCCACCGTCGATGCGACACTGCCAGTTGCCAACACCGACGTTACTTCGGTCATAGATGGCAATCCCTTGCAACGGGGTTGGATCGGGATCGGTGATATCGGCTGCGGAAAACAGGCTGCCAACGACCGTGCCGACAGGATTGATGGTATCACCACGTTCAACAGACGGCAGATACCAAGTACCGCCAGCGGTCAGCGTGGGGGCATCGTTGACCGGAATGACATCGACCGTGGCCGTCTCCACAATACTGGAGGCAACGCCATCGCTGACCCGAAAAGAGACCGTGCGCGACAGGGCCGAAGGGGCATCGCTGGTGTTTTGATAGTGAACGCTCCGTAAAGCGGCCTGATAATGGGCCTTGGTATCGCTGCCGGTCAGGGTCAGGGTACCCGTCGCCGCATTCCAGGAGCCTGTAATATTGCCGGTATTGGTAAAAAGTAATTGATCGGCACCACTCTGATAATTGGCGGAAATCTGTACCACGGCACTTTGCAAATTGAGATGATCCACATCGATCACGGTAATGGTCGGATCAATGACGGACGGCACATCATTTTCGGTCGTGGTGATGGCGTTGCCCGCCGTCAAGACAGGGGCATCGTTGACGCCGGTGACAGCGACACTGGCGATGGCGGCACTGGAAGTCCCACCACTGCCATCGTTCATGGTAAAAGAGATACTGCGGGTAGAAGCGGTAGGATTATGATTGTCGGCATTGGTATAGGTGATCGTGTGCAACAAGGCGGAAACGGCTGTGGGTGTGGCGTTGGCATTGAAAGAAACCACCAGATTGTCGGTGCCACTGCCGCCGCCCCAGGTGCCGATCACGACACTCTGATAAGAAATAACCGCCCCGGCGACACCGATTTCACCGGCACCATCTCCCTGGTGGTGTACCCCAAGGATGTCCTGGGTCGGATCACGGTTGGCCACAATAGCAACGGTGAGGTTCCCCCCGTCGAAATCACCATTGTCGGGATCGGTGACGGTGGCGTCGCCCCCCTGGTCGATGACGACGGTTCCCCCCCCTTCGGCGTAGGGCAATCCATCGCCGTGCAGATTACTGATGATGGGGTTGGTGGAAGGCAACACGTCGCCATATTCAACCCGGGCCTGCGCCGACAAAAAGGTATCGGCTTCGATAGACCCTTGCTGAACCTCCAAAGCCCAGTCACCCCCCCGGGTTGCCGCACCGGTCAAATCGTTGGAAGCGGCGACATCGGCACCGGTCAGATCGGCCAAACGGGAAACAAAGGCCGCTCCGGTCATTCCGGCCCCCACATCGCAGCCATAAATTAAAATATCGGCGTTTTCCGCCAAAGCGGCACCCCAATCCTGCAACGCCTGGGTATGCGCCTCCATGGAGACGACATCCAGTTCGGAATCGGCCAACGCCAGATGACCCGCGCTACCATGCGAAACAATATGGAGTGATGCAATACCCGAATGACCGGCCAGTGCCGCGCTCACTTGTTCCACGCCATCCTTGTGCGGATCCAAGATGACCACCTGGGCATCCTCCGACACCCCGGCGAGCAGCGTTTGATAATTGGGTACGGAGGGATCGACGACGACCACCGCTCGCGGAGAAGAAAGGGCCGTATCGTGGGCGGATGGTACGACGGGATCGTGGTGATCGCCGCCATCTGCATTCTGGTGATCGCCACCGTCACTCGACTGGCTTTGCAGGAGTGCTGCCAAGGCGGTGACCACCCCTGCGGCATCGAACATGAGACGCCGTTCTAGGCGTAATGCCAGATGCGGATATCGGGCCGGTGCAACCGTCGGCTTGGCCGAAGTGGCGGGGGCGGCATGGCCCCCCTGGAGATCTTTTTTGAACAACCAACGGGACCACCACGACCAGAGTTTCATGACACCGATACTCCCAGACAACAGGGCCTGTTTTTTTACTGTTGCACTTTATTCTTCAAGCAAGCGTCGTTCCATTCATAAAAATAATCAATAATTCAACAATTTATAGATAAATCGCCGAGTGATAACGGAAACAATAGGACATTTTTTTTTACACGATCATACCCGATCCCTGTTTAAATCTTTGTCATCATGAACGATTATCCCGAATTATTTTTTTACTCAACCGGCAATCAACGGTTCAGACTTAAGACCATTTTGAACCACAGGTCACCGCCGAGCAACCGCATTATGTCGTCAGGCTTCGGTAAATATCGGAAATTTTTCGGGGTAATGCCCGCGCCGAGTCGATCACGATAAAACGCGAGGGGCCATAGAGCTGGGGTAAATATTCCCGTGCCTCACGATCCACCGTGATGCCAAAAGGGTGAATACCCGCCCGCCGGGCTTCGGCCAAGGCAACGCGCGTATCGGCCATGCCATAGGGGCCACGGTAGCCATCCTGAAAACTGTCATAATCCTCAGGGCGTCCATCGGAAATGGTAATCAGCAGACGCGAACGGGCCGCCTGCTCTTTAAGAATGGCACTGGCACGGCGGATAAACACACCCATGCGGGTATAATCCTTGGGTGTCAATGCGGCAATGCGACCATAGGCATCACCATCCATGGGGTCGGCAAACCCCTTGACCCGATACAATTCACACTGTTTGCGGGTATTCCCCGTAAAGCCATAAATGGCAAAACGGTCATCCAAAATGACCAATGCCCGGGCCAACAGGATCAGGCTTTCGCGGATGGCATCATTGACCCATCCCTTGGTGGATCCACTCATATCGGCCAGAATCACGGTGGCAACGTTGCGGTCAACCCGATCCATCCGTTCATACAAGCGGCTGTCCATCTCCTCCCCTTGGCGAAAAGCGACCTGCGCATCGATCAACACATCCCAATCCAGTTCATCGCCCCGTTCCTGCCGCCGCACCCGTCGGTCACCACCCCTTACCATTTCGAAAGAACGCCGAATATGATGGACAAGTCCCGAATATTTTTTAAAAGTCTCCGCCACAAAAGGGGAGTCATCCCGGGTCAAGGCGATTTCCCGCAAGACACACCAATCTTTCCGATAGTCCTGGCGTTTGTGATCCCATTCATCAAACAGCATCACCCCCTCTTCCGGGTGAACCCCCTGCCAATCGGCATCATCCCCTTCCCTTCGGGTCATCCCCGCAGCCGGATAGCCCCCCAAACCCGCCGGTTGCAAATATTCGGGGGGGATAGCCCCCAAATCTTGGATGATGGAACGGGCCAGCGCATCGACCGATTCCGGGAGGATCACCCGTTGACCGTCCAGATGCATCTGCCAAATCAGACCCTCGGAAATTTCAATACGGATCCGATCTGGGTCCGCCCGTACCCCCTTCATCACCCCAGCGGGCTGCCGTTGTAACGCCTGACCCACAGCCTGCCGGAAAAGATGTTTTTCCCGTTCCAAACGACGCCCCTGCGTCTCCAGGGCGTTACGCCAAAGGAATAGGCCATGGTGGGCCAAAGGCTCTGGAATCGGCACGTCCAAAAGCTGCGGCACCCAACTGAAACTATCCTGCGGACCCGCCCCAATCCTGGATAAATCAGCGACCGCAGCATACCAAGCGGGTGGCCATGGCCGAGCATGACGCCACAAAGAGATGCCACGCCGCGCCAAACCGGGTAATAATCGTGTCAGCAAAAGATCCAGACGACAGCTTTCCAACACACCGTAAGTGACAGCGACCTCTTCAGGATTTCCCTGTTTTGCCAATTCCTCGCCCAAGCCGACAAAGAAACTCCCAAAACGGCTGTAGGCCCATTGCAATGCGGCCATGGAGCGATAGAGTAGGCGGTTTTGTTCTAAAGTTGGGAAAAAATCGATGTGCGGCGGCAAGAAGATGATTTCGCTATCGGTGGCTGGGGCATCCCCTTCCTTCAAAGCCATGGGCCGCCCCCCAAGACCCATAACAAAACTTTCCAGACAGGTACGCTCTCCGGCCAAGGTAACGATACCCTGATGCGCACTACCATCCTTTTTTAAAAATCGGCCTGCGCCATTGAGATAATCCAACGCACCACGCAACCCTTCGCGGTCAAAGCCATCGAGGGTCATGCGGAACCATCGGGCCATAGCCTCAGGATCGGCCCCAACCAACACATCTGGGGCGCGCAACGCACACTGAAAAGCCAACTCCGGGTTTAAACCTGCCGTCACCGCCAACCAAGACAATAACTGTTCTTGTTGATCGAGGGCCAGCCGAGCCATCCCCAAGGCGGGGACCGAGGCGGTACGGCGTGAAGAGAGCGCGGCCTCCAAAATCTCTTCGAGCCGTTCTTCCAACAGGTCGGCATTCATCCTAAGATTATTTGCAATGGATTGAACCAAAAGAGAAAATTTGGCAGGAAAATCGTCCAACCAGTTTTTTTTTCAAAGTCTCCAGGGCTTAGCCCGCGCTCACAGCGAGACTCGATGCGGGGAAGTGCCCGCGAAGGACACTTCTACCGCCGTTCGGATTCGACGCACACGAGAACCCCTTCGATCCCACCGAAAGATTGCATGGAACGGTGCGCCAGCAGATCATGTTCAGGAAGGCAGGTCACCTGACCTTGAAAGTCAGTTTCATCCACGTCCGAAAAGCCAGAATCTTCCCAAGCTCATCAAGCTTGATATCCTGGCGCGTGACCTCTGCATGCCTCAAATCCGTGAGGCTTTCACCCGCTGCGTCAATGGCTGCCTGCGCAGCTTCTTCCCACGATCTGTGACTGGATCCTACGATTGAAATCTCCTTATAGACACTATCAGGCATGGCGGCATCTCCTTTTCTGGTCTACTACGGACGACTCACCACCTTAATTTAATGCGCAAACCGCGAAAAAGTCAAGTACGAAGTCAGGGCAATCGCATTTGAAATTAGAACGTCCAAATGCCTTGGAAAAGATAAATTATTAAAAGAAAAAAGGGGTCTGGGGGATTGCCCCCAGGGTTTTGATTTTTCTTTTGACTTTGCTTTTCCACGCGCCCCTTCTCCCGAAGCATTTTTCCCGTGCCTTTTCTTTTAAAGGGAAAAATGCGCAGGCGCGCGCCTTAGTTTGCCTTTTTTCGCGGTTTTTGCGAAAAAAGGCAAACATAATGCAATGTTTAAGATGCTAAAACATGGCATTATGCGTGATGTTTTGTAAGCGCCGAACGAACCACAGGGTTCCAAAGATTTCCCATATCCACGATTCTTGTCCCATATTTCCAACATAATGGAGGTGGATATGGA
>PEAO01000123.1 GCA_002753615.1 Magnetococcales bacterium DCbin2 | reverse complement strand
GCGCGCGCCTGCGCATTTTTTTTCGCAAAAACAAAAGGCGCGAAAAAAAATGCTTCGGGAGAAAGGGCGCGTAAAAAACAAAATCAAAAACAAAATCAAAATCAAAACCCTGGGGGCAATCCCCCAGACCCCTTTTTTCTTTTAATAACTTTTAGGGTTTGTCTCAAGTTATCGGATACCAACACGCCCTAATGTCAAGGGATTCCAAATGCAATTGCCCTGTCCTCTTGCAAACATTGTGCAATCGGTTCATCATTTCGGATCGGCTCACCATTTTCCCAAAAGGCTGACACTCTCCATGATCATCCTGCGTCTTGTCCTGTTTTTCCTTGTCTGTCTCATTTGGCCATCGTGGATCATGGCGGACCACGGCATCAGCCTGGATGGGCCGTTGAAATATCCCCCCAACTTTGCCGGATTTGATTATACCTCATCCCAAGCCATACCGGGGGGGGAACTGGTTTTGCACAGTGTGGGGAGTTTTGACAAGATGAACCCCTTTACCCTCAAAGGGATGGCACCCGATCATCTGGGAGCCCTCCTGTTTGAGACGCTCATGGTTCAATCTAAAGATGAGCCATTTTCACAATATGGCTTATTGCTTCAAGACGTGGAGATCGCCGACGATCAATTATCGCTCCGGGGAACGTTAAACCCAGAAGCCCGTTTTTCCAATGGTCAAAAAATATCCGCCAGCGATATTCAATATTCCCTGGAAACCCTCAAATCCAACTTGGCTCATCCACTTTATGCCAGCTATTTCAAAGATATCAGCTCCGTTGAGATTTTATCGCCGAGAGAAGTCCGGTTTCACTTTGCCCGTAAAAACCGGGAACTCCACATGATCCTGGGCGAATTGCCGGTTTTCAGCCGCGATTATTTTCAAACTCACCCCTTCGACGCTAATACCATGGAGATTCCCCTAGGCTCCGGTCCCTACCTGGTCGAAGGTTTCCAACCGGGAAAACTCATCACCTACAAAAGAAATCCCCAGTATTGGGGGTGGAAGGTGCCGGTCAATCGGGGGATGTACAACTTTGAACGGATCACCATCAAATATTTCAAGGATCCGGTAGTCGCTCTCGAAGGGTTTAAAGCCCATGAATTTGACTTTATTTTTGAAAATAACTCCAAACAATGGGCCAGAGACTACCAGGGTGACAAATTTGACCGTCACGAAATCATCAAAGAGACACTGGCCCATCACAACGGTTCGGGGATGCAGGGGTTTGTCTTCAACCTGCGGCGACCGATTTTTCAGGATATCAAGGTTCGTCAGGCATTGACGCTCGCCTTTGACTTTGAATGGAGCAACCAAAATTTATTCCACGGCCAATATGTGCGCTCTACCAGTTATTTTTCCAATTCCGAGTTGGCCGCCCAAGGCAAACCCTCCGCAGAAGAGTTGGCCCTGCTGGAACCCATCAAGGACAAACTGGATCCCGTTGTATTGGGCGATGTTGCACAACCACCCAGCACCCTGGGGCCGGAAGGGTTACGCGGCAATTTGCGCAAGGCTGTGGAATTATTGCGTCAAGGGGGGTGGAAACTGGGAAGCGACCGTATTTTGGTTAACGGCAGTGGCCAACGGTTTGAAATTGAGATGTTGTTGATCTCCCCCGCGTTTGAACGGGTCATGGCACCATTCGCCGCCAATCTGGAAAAACTGGGAATCCGCTTGAACTACCGCGTCGTCGATTCAACCCTGTATCAACGTCGCATCGACGGGTTTGATTATGACATGATTGTCGGAGTCTTTGGCCAATCCCAGTCTCCGGGCAACGAACAGCGGGACATGTGGCACTCTCAAAGTGCCGATATCTCGGGGAGCCGCAACCTGATCGGGCTAAAAGATCCGGCGGTGGACATTCTGGTGGAGAAAATCATCTATGCCGAGGACCGTCAAAAATTGATCATTGCCTGTCACGCGCTAGATCGGGTTTTATTGGCGGGTAACTATCTGATCCCCAACTGGCATCTCAATAGGCATCGCATCGCCTACTGGAATCGTTTCGACCGACCACAAACGTTACCGCTCTACTACAGCCCGGAGAGTTGGTTGATGTCCTGGTGGATTAAAAAAGAAAATCGGTAAATTCAAGCGATGGCCATCTATATCCTCCGACGCTTGCTCCTTATGATCCCCACCTTGTTTGGTGTTATGGCGGTCACCTTTTTGGTGATCCAGTTTGTCCCGGGTGGGCCGGTGGAACGAATGGTTTCGCTTATGGAAAAGGGGCATGACAACGGTGGCGGCGAGGTGGCGGCGTCGGCATCCGTGCAAACGGGAAGCTATCGCGGCAGCAAAGGGTTGGATCCTGAACAGGTGGCGCAACTGCGGCATCTTTATGGTTTTGATCAACCGCCTGTCGCGCGTTTCATCACGATGATGTGGAATTATTTGCGATTTGACTTTGGCGATTCCTATTATTATCACCGTTCGGTCGTCGATTTGGTGGTGGAAAAACTTCCGGTCTCCATCTCTTTGGGTATCTGGTCGTTTCTTTTGACCTATCTGGTGAGCATCCCTTTGGGGATACGAAAAGCGGTACGTCACCAAAGTCGGTTTGACTCATGGACATCCACGGTGATCTTGACGGGATATTCCATCCCTGGATTTGTGCTGGGGATTCTCTTGATCGTTTTGTTTGGGGGGGGAAGCTTTTGGAATCTGTTTCCCATGCGGGGGTTGGTTTCCGACTATTGGAACGAATTGCCTTGGATAGAGAAAATCTTGGATTATTTATGGCACATGGTGTTACCCATCACGGCATCGACGGTGGGTTCTTTTGCGGTGATGACCATGTTGACCAAAAACAGCTTTCTTGAGGAAATTGCCAAACAGTATGTCCTGACGGCCCGTGCCAAAGGGCTGAGCGAGAATGCGGTGCTGTATCGGCACGTTTTTCGTAATGCGATGATCCCTTTGGTGACTGGATTTCCCGGTTCTTTTGTCGCTGCATTCTTTAGTGGCAGTTTGTTGATCGAGACCATTTTCAGTCTCGATGGACTGGGGCTTTTGGGGTATGAATCGGTGATCAACCGTGATTATCCCGTCGTCATGGCGACCCTTTATTTTTTCACGTTGTTGGGCCTTTTGACCAAACTGCTGACCGACATCACCTATGTGCTGGTTGATCCGCGCATTACCTTCGAGAAGGCGCAGTAAGGCCAGAAGTTCAAAAGATACGTCCAAAACGATGAATCCTAAAAGGCACGTCGGACTTTTGTTGCTCCTTTCAGGTCATGTTATCCAAACAGGTTGGTGGACAGGTAGCGATCACCACGATCGGGCAAAATGACGACAATCATTGCAGGCTGATCCAAATCTTTGGCCATGGCGATGGCGGCAGAAACAGCACCACCAGCCGAATGTCCAACAAAAAGTCCTTCTTTAAGTGCCAACCAATGGGTCATTTCCCGTGCGGCTTGGCTGCTGACATCCAGTACACGGTCTACCTTGCCAGGATCATAAATTTTTGGCAGGTAAGACTGGGGCCAGCGGCGAATACCAGGAATCTTGGATGTTTCATCGGGATGAACACCAATGATTTGGACCGCAGGGTTGCGTTCTTTTAAGGCCGTCGATACCCCCATGATGGTTCCCGTGGTCCCCATTGCCGAAACAAAATGGGTAATCTGTCCTTGGGTATCCCGCCAAATTTCCGGCCCTGTCGTTTGATAATGGGCGCGCCAGTTGTCAGGATTGGAAAATTGGTCAAACATGTTCCCCTCACCGTTGGCAACCATCTCTCTTGCCCGATCGATGGTCCCCTCCATCCCTTTGGATTCGGGCGTCAGTTCCAGATGGGCACCATAAGCGGTCATCACGGCGCGACGTTCAATCGTCATATTTTCCGGCATGACTAGGGTGATTGCGTACCCACGGATGGCGGCGATCATCGCCAGCGCAATGCCGGTATTACCGCTGGTGGGTTCGATGATACGCATACCGGGATGAATTTCCCCACGTTGCTCTGCCCCCATGAACATGCTTAAGGCCGCCCTATCTTTAACCGATCCACCAGGATTGTTACCCTCAAGCTTGGCAAAAATACGAATACCTGGGGATGGGGTAAGACGGCTCAGCTCTACCATGGGGGTGTTGCCGATACAATTTTCCAATGTTGTCATTGGGAGATCCTTTAAAAGAATAACCTTGAAGTGGCCTGGATTGGACTCAATACGTCCGTCAATAAAAGATACACCCATTTTAGGGTTATGTTCATCCCTATTTCTTGTTCTGGATAAAATCTGTTATAGTGAATCTGCTGATGCGTAGAGTCACCAACCCTATGGCCTGGATGAAATGGTATGGCAACGCCGTTATCCATACATCTGATTTCCGCTATCATCTGGGTTGGCGGGATGTTCTTTGCCCACGGGATGCTACGTCCCGCGATGGAAAACCTGGATCTCCCCGCCAGGGTGCGTTTGTGGGAAAATGTCCTGGGACGTTTTTTCTCTTGGATTTGGGTGATCGTTTTTTCGCTACCAGCCACTGGTTATTGGATGATCTTCCACGAATTGGGTGGTTTCCAATCGGTGGGCCTGTATATTATTATCATGCAAATTCTTGGATTTTCCATGATCTCTATTTTTCTTTGGGTTTATTTTGTCCCATTTTGCAAAATGAAAAGAATGGTGAAAGAAGAATTATTCCCAGAAGCGGGGATGTGCATGCTTAAAATAAGACGTTTGGTGTTCATTAACTTGACGTTGGGTTCCATTGTTTCAACCCTTGCAGCGGTGGGTCCTTTCCTTTAATAGAGAAGACCATCGGTGCCGAAAATACGTGGAGATGCAATAGAACTATGAGCCAGCAGGTTGCCAAATTTTCTGTGGGTCAAATCATCCAACACAATCTGTTCGATTATCGGGGGGTCATTGTTGATGTGGACCCGATCTATCAACGGGACGATGCTTGGTATGAAAGGATGGCTCGCACGCGACCCCCGAAAGATCAGCCATGGTACCAAATTCTGGTCCATGAAAGTGAAAGCGAATAACCAGTGGCTGAAAGAAATCTGGTCCTTGACATCTCGTCACAACCGGTAGAAAACCCCAGGCTTGGAAATTATTTCCGCTCCTTCAGCCAAGGGAAATATCTTCCAAAACTAATTATTCACTGAAACCTTGATAACCTGCCATGGATTAAAAAAGAATCGTGGTGTGTTAGTCTCCGGTTGACTGTTACAACTGACTAAAAGCGTGGTTCCCCATGAAAAAAGATTCCCCTCTCGACTGGCGCAGCCTGGGTGCTTCTACCCGTGCCTTGCACTCTGGCATCCATCGCTCCGAACAAAGAGAAAATAGCTTGGCGATGTTTTTAACATCAAGCTACATTTTTGAAAGTGCCGAACAGGCGCGGGCGGTTTTTGCGGATGAAGAGGACGGAAATATCTATAGCCGCTTTACCAATCCCACCGTCGCCGCCTTCGAAGAAAAGATAGCGGCCTTGGAGGGGGGTGAAAAGGCCATAGCGACCGCTTCGGGTATGGCGGCAATCGCTACGGTATTTTTGTCACTGCTTTCCTCAGGAGACCACTTGGTTCTCAGTCGTTCCGTATTCGGTTCTACGACCAATATGGCCAATACGGTGTTGGCACGGATGGGTATTGGTGTGAGTCGGGTAGCCTTGTCAGATCTGGACGCCTGGAAAAAAGCCATCACGCCAAAAACCCGAATGTTTTTTGCCGAAACACCATCCAATCCAACACTGGAACTGGTGGATATCGAAGCCTTGGCGCAGTTGGCCCAGGAGCATGGCATTTTGCTGGTGTTGGACAATGTTTTCTGTACCCCTTGCCTGCAACAACCCCTCGCCCTCGGGGCACAGTTGACGGTTCATTCGGCTACAAAATATTTGGACGGACAAGGGCGCGTTTTGGGTGGGGCCATTGTAGGACAACAAGAATTATTGATGAAACAGGTATTGCCGTTTTTGCGGAATGCGGGGCCTTCTTTGTCCCCCTTCAATGCCTGGGTCTTGTGCAAAGGGTTGGAAACATTACCACTACGGATGGAAAAACATTGTGATAACGCCGAAAAAGTTGCCATCAGTTTGGCGAACCATCCCAAACTGGGGGGACGGGTACGTTATCCTGGCCTTCCAGACTATCCGCAACGGACCACGGCCCTAAAACAGATGCGTCGATTTGGCGGCATCATATGCCTAGAATTAGAAACCCGACACCAAGCGCATCGGTTCATCGACGGTCTAAAACTTGCGACAATTACCGCCAACCTGGGGGACACCCGCACACTGGTCACACACCCGGCAACAACAACCCACGGTAAATTACCTCCGCAAGATCGGGCACAGGCAGGGGTCACCGAGGGTCTTGTCCGTCTTTCCATAGGGCTTGAAGATGCGGAAGATATTTTGGCCGATGTGCATCGAGCCATGGAGTTGCGGATAGTCTGGAATGAAAAAGTCAAGAAAAAAAACGTGCGAAAAAATAATTTTTTTAAAAAGCTTTGAACTTTCATAAACTCCGGCATTAGTATGCCGACGTGATAACCATCAACCGTAGCGGGAGGTTTTATGAAAATCAAAACAGCATCTGCACTCTTTGCGTGTGCCTTTATGGTCAGCGGTTTAGCCTATGCGGGCCAAGATGATGCCGCCTGGATTGCCAAGTGTGTTATGGACAATGCTAAGGAAAATGTCGCTCCCGAGGTCATGACCAAGTATTGCACCTGTATGAATGCCAAGATGAGCGATGGGGAAACCCTCTCCATCACGGCGTGGGAACAGAAAAACCCCGCTGAAATGGCCGCATGTGAGAAAGAATCGGGCTGGAAGTAGGTCCGTCCGCCTGACTGGCACGTGGCCTTGCGTGTGGTCTGCCGGAACGTGTATCCAGACACCCTGTACGGTTCGCCGTACAGGGTGTTTTTTGTTGGGATATGTTGCTATTTAGTTGTGGTTGGTTCCGTCGATGGTCTCCAAGGATAACAATCCCAGGGCTTTGAGCAATCGATAACCGGAAAGGTTGAGGTTGTAACCACTTTTGACTTTTTCGGTTTGCGCACTGAAAAATTCATTTTGGGCGTCCAACACGTCCAAAGAGGTCCTTGTTCCAACGTCAAACTCCTGAGACACCCCGTCCAGGGCGTCCTTCGCAGCGGTATCCCGTGCAATGTTGGCTTGATTAACGGCATCGCTTTTTTCCAGTTCCAGCAAAGTAACTTTTAATTCCCGAATGGCGGCCAGACGCATCTGTTCCAAAGAGGCCTGTTCCGAATCCCTGGATGCGACCGCCTCTTGAATTTTTGCCCCCGTCAGTCCTCCCGAATACAATGGCCAGGAGAGACTCAAGGTCAGCGACGTATCATCTTGGGGACCAACACTGTTGGAACTGGCAGGATCAAAAGTCCTGGAAGCGGAGGAACTCAGCGCGGCGGTGGGAAAATAACCCGCCTTGCGGGCATCAACGTTACCTTGAGCGGTTTGCACCCGCAACGTTGCCGCTGCAATATCGGGGCGTTGGTCAAGGATAGCGACCAAATCGGATAAGGGCTTGGTAAGAAGTGGATGCCGAAGGATGGGCAGGTCAAGATTTTCTGGTGCTTCCTGGCCGGATAATTCCACAAACCGCGCCCTGTTGGACTGACGATCGGCTTTGGCGGCGATCCACTCCGATTTGGCGGCAAAAACCCGCGCACGACTTTGACTCACATCCGTCTTGGTCAATTCACCCGCATCATGACGTGCCGAGGTGGCGGTCAAATGGGCCTGGGTGAGTTGATAGTTGTTTTCAGCCAGTTTGTATACATCCTCCCCTTGAAGAAGATTGGCCGTCAGTTCGACAAATTCCAGAAACACCTGCTGCCGGATCCCTTCCAGATCCATTTGCGCCGCTTTGATAGAAGGTGCCAAGCGTTGATAATCGCGCAGGGTTTCTAGATCAAAGAGGGGCTGGGAAAGAGATAACGATGTTGATGTCGGATCCGATTGGCTGCTCCCATTGTGCCATTGGCTGGAACGAAATGTGTTATCCCACTGGAAAGAAAGGCTGGGCAGAAGGAATGATTTAGCCTGCGGAATCAGTGCCTGGGTCGCCTTAAGCGTTTCCTGAGCGGCCCGAATCCGTGGATTGTAGGCCAAAGTTTGTTCCAAGAGCCGGATAAAAGGAGACGGGAGATGGTTCTCCGTTGAAAAGGCGGTATCGGGCCATTGAACAAAAATAAATACAAACAAAAACGTCCACGTGATCATTCGTTTGCCCATCGGGATGCCTCAAGCACTGGTCATTCGATCAAAAGGAAAACTGGCGCAGCATCCATACTATACGGTATCACGTCGTCCCATGAGAGGAAAAATAATGCAACCCAATCGGAACGGTGTTTCCTCCGAGATCTTGACAAGAGGGTGGTTTTCGGATAAACAGTCGGCTAACATCATGGCGGATCGTCTAACGGTAGGATAGAGGATTCTGACTCCTCCAGTCCAGGTTCGAATCCTGGTCCGCCAGCCAAGTAACATGTCACAAGGCTGCA
>PEAO01000122.1 GCA_002753615.1 Magnetococcales bacterium DCbin2 | reverse complement strand
ACCCCTTTTTTCTTTTAATAACTTTATCGAATAGCGACACGCCCTAACCGCTTACCCTTTGGATGTCCGCGTCGAGGGATCGAAGTTTTTCTTCGATGCGCTCATAACCGCGATCGATGTGGTAAACCCGGGAGATGAGGGTTTCCCCTTCGGCTGCGAGTCCGGCGAGGACGAGGGATGCGGAGGCACGCAGATCGGTAGCCATAACGGGGGCACCGATCAGTTTAGAGCATCCCCGGACGTGGGCAGTATTCCCGCGTATGCGAATGTCGGCACCCATCCGTTGCAATTCGGAGACGTGCATAAAACGATTTTCAAAGACGGTTTCGGTGACGATTCCGGTCCCTTGGGAGAGACTGATGAGAACCAGCATTTGGGCTTGCAGATCGGTGGGAAAGCCGGGAAAGGGGCTGGTTTCAAGATCGACGGCCCGGATGTTGCCGTTGGAGCGGACACGGATCGACTGGTTATCGAGTTCGTCGATGATAGCCCCCATATCTTTCAGCTTGTCGATGGGGGCGTACAGGGTACTGGCGCAGGCATTGGTCAGGAGGACATCACCTTGGGTCAGGACGGCGGCGACCATGAAGGTAGCGGTTTCGATCCGATCGGGGATGATGGCGTGGTGGCAGCCTTGGAGACTATCGACCCCATCGATGACGATGGTACTGGTGCCAGCCCCTTGGATTTTGGCCCCCATGGCGATGAGACATTGTGCAAGATCGACGACTTCGGGTTCGCGGGCGGCATTTTCCAGGATGGTTTGTCCTTTGGCGAGGGTAGCCGCCATGAGGAGGTTTTCGGTGCCGGTGACGGTGACGGGATCGAAAGTAAACCGGGTTCCGACAAGCCGTTTGGCGCGTGCGCGGATGTAGCCGCCTCCCAGTTCGATATCAGCCCCCATGGCACGCAACCCCTGGATGTGGAGGTTGACAGGCCGGGAACCGATGGCACAGCCACCGGGAAGTGAAATATCGGTTTGGCCGTAGCGGGCCAGGAGCGGTCCCATCACAAGGATAGACGCGCGCATGGTTGCAACTAAGTCATACGGGGCGGTAAAGTTGTTGACCCTGGCGTTGTCGATTTCGACGCCAAGTTTTTCATCAATAGTGATGGCGGAACCGTGCTGGCCGAGAAGTTCCAACATGGTGGTCACGTCCCTGAGGTGGGGAACGTTGGACAAGTGGACGTGTCCCGTTGTCAGCAGACTTGCCGCCAGGATGGGGAGGGTGGCGTTTTTCGCGCCACTAATGGGAATTGTCCCCTTAAGGGGGCGGCCACCACGGACCAATATCTTATCCATGGGTCATCCGTTTACAGCAAATGGCACCCCATGGCAAGAGTTTGATTAGGATTTTTTTACCGTATTTTTTGGTATGTGGCAGGGAAGGGGGTGGGCAAGGGGGAGGTAATAGTGGGATTTGGGTTGAGGATTTTACAAATCTTGAGATTATTTTAAGGGGGGTGTGCCAAGGGGGCGTGAATTTTTTTTGGGGTTTGGTAGGATTTTTCATTTTCTTTTTGTGGAAGCTTTCGTAGGATGCGCTCAACCAGGAGCGTGGCAGTGTTATTTTGTGTTTATGGCGAGACCATGTTTATTGATTTCGAGATGCCCGGGTGTTGTCGGGGTCGCGTGGACTCAGCTTTATTTTAGGCAACTTGCAAAGGGGGGCCGGTTTGGCCAGTGCCCCAACAAGGATCAAAGGATATGGCTATACCAATCAAAGCCCTTGAGACGTTGCGTAACCGCCGCAAGAAGATTATCGAAACGGGTGACGCAGAGAAAATCAAGAAGCGCCACGACAAGGGGTTGTTGACGGCGCGGGAACGGCTGGATCGTCTGTTCCAGGAAGGGACGTTCCAGGAATTGGGTGCGCACATGCAGCACCGCTGCAACTTCTTTGGCATGGAGACCAAAGAGATCCCCTCCGATGGTGTGATCGTCGGGACCGGCTATGTGGATGGCCGTCAGGTAGCGGCTGCCAGCCAAGACTTCCTCGCCATGGCGGGGACGCTGGGTAAAATGCATGCCACCAAGATTGTCGCAGGGATGGAAATCGCCAAGAAGGTTGGCATTCCCCTGGTCGCCTTCAAGGATTCCGGTGGTGCCCGTATTCAGGAAGCGGTGGATGCCCTGTCGGGATACGGCGAGGTGTTTTACCAGAACGTCCTCCTTTCGGGGGTTGTTCCTCAGATTGCGGTTATTCTTGGGCCGTGCGCGGGTGGCGCATCTTATTCGCCGGCATTGATGGATTTCATCATCATGACCCGCGAGAACGCCCAGATGTTCATTACCGGGCCGCAGGTGATCAAGGCGGTCAGCGGTCGTGAATGCACCATGGACGAGGTGGGTGGCGCGACGATGCACGCCTCGGTGAGTGGTAACGTTCACTTTATTGCCGATGACGATGAACATGCCATTGAGATCTGCAAAGAATTGTTGAGCTTTCTCCCCAACAACAATACCCAGGATCCTCCGCATCAACCCTATCCAGAACTGGATATGAGCGATGATGCCGAAATGGCGAATCTTGTCCCCGAAGATCCGAAGGAAGCCATGGATGTCACGAAAGTGATCGAAAGGCTGGTGGACGATGGACATTTTCTCCAGGTTCACGAATTGTTCGCCCAGAACCTGATCACTTGTTTTGCCCGCATCCAAGGGATTGTGGTTGGTATCTTGGCCAACCAGTCCAAGTTCAAGGCGGGTTGTCTGGATATTGATGCTTCGGACAAGGGGGCGCGTTTCATCCGCTTTTGCAACGCCTTCAACATTCCCATTGTCAACCTTGTGGACGTTCCTGGGTTCCTTCCGGGTATTGAGCAGGAAAGAGGCGGAATCATTCGCCACGGGGCCAAGTTGTTGTTTGCTTACTCGGCATCCACGGTACCCAAGCTTACCATCATTTTGCGTAAGGCGTATGGCGGATCCTATCTGGCCATGTGTAGCCAGGAGATGGGTGCCGATGTAGTTTTGGCATGGCCTACCGCCGAGATTGCGGTGATGGGTGCAGAAGGTGCCCTCAATATTCTGTATCGCAAGGAGTTGGATGAGGCCAAGGATAAGAAAGCTCGGTCCAAGGAACTCATTGAGGAGTATCGCGAGAAGTTTGCGTCTCCCTATCTTGCTGCGGGTCGGGGTTACATCACCGATGTGATCGAGCCGGGGCAGACACGGGGTCAGGTTGCCCTTTCTTTGAGGAAGCTGCTCAACAAGAGGGATTTACGGCCATTGAAGAAGCATGGCAACATTCCGCTTTGATGACATTCTAGAACTGGTAGCCAAAGGAACCTGAAATGTCGTTGTCCCAAGTTATCATGAAGTCGTTGTTTGCCTATGGCCTTTTGATGGTCATTGCGTTTTTTGTGGCCGTTTTAATTAAGGTCATCGTGGGCTTTTTCAATCGTGCTGCGGAAGCCAAAGCCAAGGCGGCTCCCCCTGCGGCGGCCAAGCCGGTGGCGAGGCCGGCGGCAGTGCCGGCGGGGATCCCTCCCCACCATATTGTGGCGATTATTGCCGCTACCCAAAGTTTGATGGGTGGTAGTATTTTGCGGATCGAAGATGCAGGTGTAGACAAGAGCTGGACATCGGTTGGACGTTCCATTCAACAATCGTCACATGACGTTCGCCGTTGATCCGTGTGACAGTTGAACTCACTCAATTGCCGAGGATACTGTTGTGAAGCAGAGAAAACTGAGAGTAACCGTTGAGGGTAAGCAATACGAAGTTATGGTTGAGGACATCACCAGTGGGGAGAGGACTTCCTCCGGTCCTGCGCCAAGGGCAGCACGGGAGCCAGCAGCACAAGCTCCGGCAGCTCCTCCACCCAAGCCTGCCGCCGCTGCTCCGTCTGGTCCTGCGGGTCAGGAGGCCAGAATCGCTCCTTTGGCCGGGATCATCACCTCCGTCTACGTGAAGGAAGGGAGTGTGGTCAATGCGGGTGACAAGGTGGTGGAAATCGAGGCGATGAAGCAAAAGAACGATGTGGTCGCCCACCGCGCAGGGACGGTCAAGGACATCCTGGTCAAGGAAGGGGATCCGGTGGAATCTTCACAGGTTCTCATGTCCATCGTTTGAGTCAGTTTGTAGGTTTTTCCTACTTCTGAAGCGGTCCAACGCGGAACGCCTGGGATGGTTCATTGTCCCAGGCTGTTCTGTGTGGGATGTTGAGGGGGCTGTCGGTTTTTCCGTCGTGCTGGCGTGTTATAGTGGCCGGTGGTTTGGGTGTGTTGTCCCCTTTTCTAAAGGGTGTATGTGGGTTTCGTGTGGGGATGTGGTTTCGGTGGTCGTTTTTTGTTTACTTTGGGCGGGTTCCTTAGCCTGACGCGGTGGTGTTGGGTGAAGGTTGTTGGGTAGATCCATCTTGGAGGAGCTAGGGCGTGGATATTAACCTGTTGGATATTTTTCAAGGCATCAGTACGCTGGTGTCTTCGTTTCAGACGGAACCGAGTATTGCGTTTGCAAGGCTTTTTCTTATTGGTCTCTCGTTTGTTCTGATCTACCTTGGCCATAAGGGTGTTCTGGAACCGTTGCTGATGATCCCCATGGGGTTGGGGATGGCAGCGGTCAATGCGGGTGTTATGTTTGTACCCCCGTCCATGAATCTTCCAGAGCAGGGTGATAAGGGTACCTTGTTTCTCAATCCGTTGATTTCGGAGGGGGAGAAGCTGACCAATATCTTGCAGATTGACTTTCTCCAGCCGATCTACATATTTACCTTTTCCAACGGTTTGATCGCCTGTCTGGTGTTCATGGGGATTGGTTCGCTTTTGGACGTGGGCTATATCATGGCGCGCCCCTTTCAGAGCATGTTTCTGGCGGTATGTGCCGAGTTAGGGACCATTGTGGTCTATCCGCTGGGTGTTGCCATGGGGTTGGGTGAGGGTGCGGCGGCGGCTACGTCCACCATCGGTGGTGCGGATGGTCCCATGGTTCTTTTCGCGTCGCTCATGCTGGCTCCCGAAATTTTTGTCCCGATCACTGTTGTGGCTTACCTCTATCTTGGACTGACTTATGGTGGTTATCCTTACCTGATCAAGTTTTTGATCCCTGAGAAGATCCGTGGGATTCCGATGCCTATCGAGAAGGCATCGCGGATCACTCCCGATCAGAAGATGATATTTGCCGTGATAACCTGTACGTTGCTGTGTCTGTTGTTTCCTGTGGCAGCCCCGTTGTTCTTGTCGGCCTTCTTGGGGGTTATGATCCGCGAGGCGGGTTTGAAAGATTTCCACAACCTGTTTTCCAACCAGATACTTTATGGGGCTACATTTTTCCTGGGGATGCTGCTTGGGGTTCTTTGTGAGGCATCGACGATTATGAACCCTGTCGTTTTCAAGTTGCTGGCCCTCGGTATTACGGCACTGACGGTCTCTGCCATAGGTGGCATCATCGGTGGCTATATACTTTACTTCCAGTCTGGCAAAAAGTTTAATCCGGTGATTGGTATTGCCGCTGTCAGTTGCGTTCCGACCTGTGCCAAGGTGGCGCAGAAGAGTGCTACAAAAGCAAATCCTGAATGTATGATTCTTCCGCAAGCCATGGGGGCTAACATCAGCGGTGTGATTACCTCAGCTATTTTGGCAGCCATTCTGATTGCGCTGGTTGGCCCGGTCAAAGGGTGATGGTGTTTTGGAGTGATGGTTGAGTAGGTTTTGAAAGTGAAAAAAGGCCGCGAAAGCGGTCTTTTTTTATGGGTGATTTTGTTGTGCCAAGTGGAAAGCCTTTACCCGGAGGGCAGCGGGAATCGCGGTAGTATTGGTGGGGGAGAAGAAATAAAAAAGCCAGGGGTCGGTAGAGGGGGGGAGAGGGGAACCGACCCCTGGCCATAGGTGTGTAAAACACAACCTATGTCAAACAGCTCACAAAGAGCCGAACCAGGGACAGATGAAGGGGGGTACGCCTGTCCCTGGTGAGGCAGCGGGATTGTGTCCCACTACCTTTCTTTCAAAAACCGGGATTTACGCGACCGGTTCTAAAGCAGTTGTCTTATTATATATCAAGAACTGGGCCATGTTAAAATATCGTTATAAAACAATATATTATTTAATAGTATCGTTTTTCTTATCGTGAGCATGGTAATTATTTTTACAGTTGGTTACTTTTATGAAAGATGGTACGGCTTGTTTCTTGTAGTTAAATGTTTGAATTAATATAATAATAAAAGAAAGTGGAAAATTTTTTTCCACCAGAAGTGATCTGTGCAAAATTCGACACCCCTGAAGGGGGAGCGATAGACCGTGGTATGGTGATGGTGAATGGGTGTGGTGTCAGGGGAGAGGTTTTCCTGCTTGGAGCATACGCAGTGCCAGCAGCGGGGGTGAAATCCAGGTCATCATGTCGTCAAAGGTATTTTCTGGGGTGTCGCGATACTCGTCACGGATGAACAGCGCGTTGTGATCGCTGTTTTCCCGTTCCGAGGGGCTTTCGGGGGTCAATTGGGGCTTGTTGGCGGCGTTGACGGCTCCGAGTCCATTACCGCCGTGGCTGATGACCAACGCTGGGGTATGATCGATACCATGGGTGACGGTGATGCGTCCTGGATTGACGCTGGTGAAGGTTGGGAGCGGTGTTTGGCTGCTATCGGCGAAATCGGGGTCAACGGTATAGGTGAAACGGTTGTTCCATGGGTCCAGGTAGCCCACCCCCAGGGTGACATAGGGAAGTTGGCCTATAGCGATTTCGTGATGATCTTTGATAGGATGGCAACGATGGTTGGTGCGATCTTCCTGTCCGTCGCCGTTGGCATCGGGGCAGGGGAGATATCCGTGGGTGATGGCAAATCCCATGAGGGTATCGTGGATGGTTTGCAGCATGATTTCGGCATCCTGGCGTTTGTTGATCTCTTGGCGAATGGACAATGGGCCAAGGATGCCGCCTAGAAGGAGACCCATGACCAGGAGGACCATGGCCATTTCCAGAAGCGTGAACCCATGGCATGGGGGTAATGTTGTCGATTTCATGGTCATTGGGACTTTGGTTGGACGGTGAGACGTTTTGGGGAGGATGACAAGGGCCAGAGTAAACAAAAACCCACGGTTCGCCAATCATTTTTATCCGTTTTTCCACGATGGAACGGGTTTATCGTTTGTGGAGATGAAGGTTTATGACCCTTGAAGAGGCATTGCATCGTTACATTGAGGAGGTTTCCCG
Source organism: Magnetococcales bacterium DCbin2 (assembly GCA_002753615.1). Lineage (GTDB taxonomy): Bacteria > Pseudomonadota > Magnetococcia > Magnetococcales > UBA8363 > UBA8363. The sequence goes on along the minus strand of PEAO01000122.1, from coordinate 1,420 downwards.
GAAGAAGTCGTCTCAGGGATATGATCGGGATGTTCGATTGGCACGCATGATCCAGGATCGTTTGGATGCTTCCCAATCTTTGGAAGAGATCAGTCCCTTGGTTTTGAGTCGTTATCGTGACTTGAGGTTGAAGGAGGCGAGTCTTTCCACGGTTGCCAAAGATTTGGAGTTATTGAAGGATTTATTTCGGGTTGCCATGACGCAGTGGGGGTTGGCTTTGGATGGCAATCCGGCCAATGCGGTGATGGAACATGGTTCGAGTCTGGGACGGACCACGGGGATGGCCCCTGGGGAGCGGTTACGTTTGGTGGCGGCCTGTGATCATTACACCAATCCGATCCTTGGGTTGGTGATACGCATTATTTTGGAGACAGGTTTACGCAAGAATGAAATTTTAAGTTTAAAGTGTGCGGACATTGATTTGGCGCATCGGATTTGTCATGTTCCGCGCATTCAACTCAATGCCCCTCGTCGGGTGCCCTTGACGAAGACCGCCGTTAAACTGTTTCGCCGTGTTTTGGAATTGGAAGATCGGCCTTCGGATACCGAGTGGGTTTTTTATGGAGATCCGAGCCGGTATGGGGATCGCAAGCCTTATGCCTTGGATCGGGTGTTCAAGAAGGTGATTGCCAAGGCGCGGCTGAAGCGCATTGTCTTTGATGATTTGCGCACGGAGGCGATGATGGCCATGTATGCGGCAGGTTTGACCGAAGGGGAGGTAGCGGCCATCACCGGATCCAAACACACCCGGATTTCCCGCAAGGCACCTGAGTATCAAGTGGAACGGTTATTGGAAAGGTTGGATGCTGTGTGGCCCGAAACCACACTGCCGGAGGTGGTCGTGGTTATGACGGAGGAAGATCCTGGTCTGTTGGATATCCCGGACGATCATGCCGCAAAAACCGAAGGAAAACGGAACACCAGACGCACCGGGGGGGCATTTGGTCAACCCAGGCGGTTTTAAAAAAAACAGATAGACCCAACGCGCTTTCCAGGGAGTTGTCCATGATCATGACCGCCGCCGACCTATCTGCCATGAGTACCTGCATTGTGGAAAGTATCCATCCAGAGCGGATCATCCTGTTTGGTTCTTATGCCCGTGGCGACGCACATCCCGATTCGGATGTGGATCTGCTGGTGGTTACGACCGAGACCTACGGCCCCCACAACAGCCGTCGAAAAGCCATGGCTCGTCTGTGGCGGCTTCTGGCCGATGTTCCTGTGGCCAAAGACATTGTTTTATTTAGCGATGCCGAGGTGGCGCAATGGCTGACGGCAAAGAATCACTTGGTTGCTCGCGCACTGAAGGAGGGCAAGGTTCTCTATGAACGGCATTGACCACGCATCTGTTTTTTCTCTGGATTAGGGTGTGTTGGCATTAAATAAAATTATCAAAAGAAAAAAGGGGTCTGGGGGATTG
>PEAO01000024.1:2077-35899 GCA_002753615.1 Magnetococcales bacterium DCbin2 | reverse complement strand
GTGTCGGTTCCGGCATTGGCTCTGGTGTCGGTTCCGGCATTGGCTCTGGTGTCGGTTCCGGCGTTAGCTCTGATGTCGGTTCCGGCATTGGCTCTGGCGTTAGCTCTGATGTCGGTTCCGGCATTGGCTCTGGCGTCGGTTCCGGTGTTGGCTCTGGCGTCGGTTCCGGTGTTGGCTCTGGCGTCGGTTCCGGTGTTGGCTCTGGTGTTGGCTCTGGCGTCGATTCCGGCGTTAGCTCTGGCGTTGTTACACCACCCGTGACCGTCTGACCTGGAGCCGGAACGGTTGCATCCTGTGCGCCATCTGAAATGCCAGGAACGGATCCACCCGCCGTTGAGTTCGCTTCACCCGCATCATCCGTCGGCTCGTCGGGACTCGCAGCCCCAACGCCACCACCATCGACACCGGCAACAGGATCCAAATCGGTCTGATCTGGATTGGTACCGGGTTCTGTTCCTGAGGAATCACCTTGGGGTGATGCCGTCGTGACACGAGAAGCTGAAGGGGCAGCACCATCCCCTGGTGTTCCAGAAGATTCAAATGCAGATGCCTCCTGAGCAATGTCCATGGCGTTGTTGATACCACTCGCCAGGGAACTGATGCCATCGATCGACCCCTCTTCGACACGCCCTCGATCACTGCCCATCTGTATGGCAGCGGCATCGACCTGTTCGGCAACCCCTTCACCACTGGCACTGATATTTTCTTCCGCGCCGAGATCCTGGGTTCGAACGTCCTGAAGAACCGTCATATCATCCAGATTCTGCCGTTCTTCGTTCTGTTCCCCTTGGTCTTCGCCAACATCGAAACCAGTATCCTCGGCCATGTCATCAACTCCCATCGACAACTTCATTGCGTTAATACCTGGACCCGCCAGGAATCCATCAAGACACTCTCCCTTACTAATATACGGTGATCCTGCCTATCACGCTCAAAAATTTTCTCTTTTTTTGTAACAGAATTGTAACTGGTGGTCGAATGGAAAGAATAGGCGTAGCGATGGTGGGTTCGCTGGACTCCCACACACACGGGAATCCAGCGTTCATCATTTCAGGAGGGATTGAGACAACGCGGGATAAAACGCAACGTGGAATGGATCCAATTAACGGATATTGGCTAACCTGGATTGATAATTCCTGGTCACCGCCAGGGTGTTTTGAATCCTGCGGGTGACCGGATCGGATTGCGCATTCAAGCCGTACAAAGTGCTATTGGTCACGGGTGTGGGTTGGAATTCCGGCAATCCCAATTCCTTGCGCACGGCAGCGGCCATCTGATTCTGTGGCGTCGGCGTACCATCCATCACCCCAACCTTGGCCATGTCGCCAAAAATATTGAAGGCACCCGCCATTTGCGCCTTTTTCATATCCAACTGCCCTTGCAACAGGGCTTGATTCTGCGATTGGGAACCGCGCAATTGTTCCAAGGCCATGGCCTGCTCGGCATCAACCGATTTCAGTCGCAGTTGGCCCGCCTCTTCACGATCCATGAGCAACTGTTTTTCCTTAAGATCTTCTTCACGACGCCATTTTTCCAGATCAAAAGATTGCATCGCCTGTTGTTGCGCCATGGCTTGCTGCATCTCACCTTGACGAGCGGCAGCCTCCTGGCCCATAAGATTTTGTTGGCGACTGACATCGATACTGATATCCCCCTGCAACCGGGCAAGGTCCCTATCCACCAGTCCCCGCTGCCGCGCCATTTCCATGTCGGCCTGGCTCCGAAAACCCATTTCAGCCATGGATTGCCGACCCGCCATATCCTGAAGGGCAAACTGGTTATCTGCCGCCATCCCCGCCAATCCCCATTGATTTTGCATTCCGGCAAACCCCGATTCCAGATTGGCCACCGCCGCCGCCTGTTCCGAAGCCAATTGGGACTCCATGCGACCACGGGCAATCCCTTCGGTAATCCCTTGGCGGCTGGAACCAAAATGTCCCATCATCACCCCCTCCCCGGTCAATTGCGGCATCATCTCCTGGGAAAATGCCAGTCGTTGCGCATCCGCTTGGCTCTGCAACTGCTGCCCCAAAGCCTGACGTGCCCCTTGGAACTGCTGTTGTAACTCCGCCTGATAGGCGGCACGCATCAAAGAAGTATCGGATACCGCCGGTGTCCGGCTGGTGCTGGAAGCGACAACCGGCAAGGTTGTGGATGCCGCCTCCTGGGACGGGGATGGGCGTCCTGCGGGAACATTTTCTCCCCCCAATGCCGTAAGGCGTTGATCCAAAACACGGTTGGCCTTTCCAGCCAGTTGCTCGTAGGAACCTCCCCATTCCGGTGTCTCCAAATCCTCGGAAATGGCCCCAAATTCCTTGGCCAACGTTTGATAGGTGCCAGGGCCTCCCTGTTTGATTTCACTAAACAATAATGAGCGGGCATCGCTATTGTCGCCCAGTCTTTGCAACAAGGATTGTTTGGCGGTTTCGGCCTCATTTTCAAAACGTTGCTTGGCCTGGTTCAAACTATTTTCCTGATTCGCCGAAAGCTTGCCGCCCGTTCCCGCATTGGCTTGCGCCTTCAACGTTTCCAGATGTTCCAACTGGGCTTTGGCATTGAGAAAATGGTTGTATAACCCTTTTGCTTCATCGTCCCCCGCATTCTTCCAGTAGGAGGCAATGGAATCCTTGAGGAATCCCGTGGCGTTTTCCCCAGGGGCCTGAGAACGCAAACGGCTCCTCCGATTGGCCCCCGAAGCAGAATGGGTCGCGGCGATTTCTTGAGGCATGGCTGCTCTCCTTCAATTTATAATTTGATCCATTGACCATTTTCACGGCCATAAAATCCTCCCCCGGAGCCGGGATTCCAGTGGGTACCATCGGCATACACCAGGTTACCATCCTCCGATTTGGTCGGCGCGGTATGCAGCACCACCAGTGTGACTATCTCTTTGGCCTCGCGTGTGGCATTGGCGATTCGACTGAGTTCCTGGTAAACCCAGGATCCCAATTGCTCAGGTTGGGCAGGGGGTAGATTGACACCATAAACAGCACCTAAATTTGCAATCATTGGTCAGTATTTCCCTTGTGGTTCAAATTCCAGGGTATAACCCAATAGGGTCCAACCCATGTCGGTGGTACTTTGAAAACGGATGGCGATAAAACGGCCAGTCATCGCCAAATCGGCAATGCTCTGACAGGCCTCGGCAAAATGGGAATGGGTACCGGGATCAAATGCGTGCGCTGTCCCCCAGGTAATGGCGTCCCCCAATTTTTTCTGAAATCCCAGTTGAATATCTACCGCACCGGTAGACTCCATATCGGGCCATAAATCACTGATTTGAAACTGTCCCGGACCGCCTCCACCGATGGGAAGGCTTTCCCGGGTCAAGGTTGCGGTCATGGCAACCCCGTCGGCACTTTCACCCGCATCGCAAAGATAGATCTTTTGGTTCGCTGCGGAGGCCATCAGCAGATCGGGTTCGGTACGTCGGTAGCGATCACCCACCCCATAGGTTGAAAAATCGATGGATCCCATCGTAGTTTCTCCTGTTCCACTTAAGGTTTGAAATTTTCCCTTAATAACGGCCACATTTTTCATACACCAGGGTGTAACCATGCATGGCCCATTGGCAGTCGATGTCGATGATGAAGCGGACAGCGATAAAACGACCGGTCACCCGTACTGGAACAAAATCGGCGGTATAGGGATTGAGTACGACGGGTGGGTGCCAACGGACCATTTCATCGGGGGACATCTGACTCCCCACCTGGATGGTGATATCGGTGTTCATGGAGCAATCGGGCCAGACCTCCAGGACCGTCACCACAGTGTCCGGTCCTTCCGGCGTCAATCCCACCCGTTCCAACACCGAGGGGATCACCGATCCATTTCCGGTTTCCCCAGCATCCATGAGATAAAAATGGTTGCCGACCCCCGAAGCGATAAAATCGGGTTCGACCCGTCTTAACCGTGGTGTTTGATGAATCACCACAATATCGCCGGTGACAAACTGCACCTTCCCCACGGTGGTACTGATACCGATGGTCGTGGCAACCGCCAAGTTGCCGTTGGCCCAAATGGGTTGGATGAAGGCTGGGGTTTTCCATGATGCGGCGGTAAACACATCATTCCCTTGGATCCAGGTGTTCCCGTTGTTGGTGGAATAGACATGACGAATCGTGTGGAGCATTCCCAAATAGACAAACACATGGAGGGTGCCGTTGGGATCTTTGAGAAGACCAGGAGGAGACCAAAGATCAAACACCAACGGACTGGTCAGAATGGATCGGGAGACCCAGGAATGACCACCATTGGTGGAAAGTGCGGCGGTCAAAGTTTGACCTGCAACATAGACGATGACCAGTTGCCCCCTGCCGGAAGCATGAAGGGAGGCGGCCATGGCTTGTCCGGCATTCCAATCTTTGCTCCAAGGTTTCCAGGTCACACCGCTGTCCGCAGACCGGGTGATGAACGTTTCCCTTTGATCATCGATAATCGCTTCGCTCAAAACATAAATATGGCCACTGGCATCCATGGCCAAGCGCATGTGGATGGCCCAACCCAGGTGAGGCAGGGCCGTTGCAACCAAGCGCGGTCCATTCCAGGTGACACCGGAATCGTCGGAAATCACAAGATAGATAGAACCATCGTCATCATCGCGCAATAGGAGAACCAAGCGCGTACCGGTGGAGACGGCATCAAGCTGGCGCGAACAATGGTCAAGGTCGTTGGTGACGGCTTGAATGCTCCAGGTCGCCCCTTCATCGAAGGAACGGGCATGTTGCGGGATATAACCAGCGTCCACATAAAACAGGTGGACGGTACCGGCGGCATCTACCACCAAAGCCGAGGCATGACGGTAAAATTCGACACCGCCCGCAACCACCTGGCAATCGACCCAGGTGGCACCACGATCAGAAGATGAGGCGACATGAACAGCCCCCCCTTGAACCACTCTGGAGATGTAGATCGTACCATCGGCATCCACCGCCGCATCGCATCCGCCACACAGGCAACCTCCAGAACCAGAAACATCGACAATCGGACCCCACGCAGAAAGATTATAATCAATAGCTCCCAAGGAAACCTCCCAAACTTGGCTATTTGTTGTTGTTTTTAAAAGATAATGACGCAAAAATTCCCAAAGCGGTCGCTTCGGGTTTGACGGACAGGCATGATTTTCCAAAGAGGATTTTTTGGGTGTGTTACAGAATATAATGATACTTACAGGGGTCTACCGGGACAAAATGACCGAACTGGAGTGATTCATTGCACCGCTGCGAGACGAAACAATCGCCTGGGTGATAAAGGCAGACAAAGTAGCTGAAATAACGGCGACAACAACGGCCTTCACAAGGTCATGCTTTTTATCCTGTTTACGTTCCTCAAGCCGCTTGGCAGCGTCTTCTTCACGCTCACCGCGCCGCTTTCCCTCGCGGACGAGAAAGGAAACGGTAACAGGATCATCATGGATCGTTGCCAGGGAATCCCGGATATTCAACGCAAGTCCCATGGCGGCTTCGTACCGTGCAATGGCACGCGACCATTGCGCTTCGGCCTCCATTTTTTTGGCGTCGATATAGGCCACCTTGCATTCCCGCTTGAGTTGTTGGATCCTCTTGATGTGCGTGATTCTGTCTTTGAAATTACCATCAAGATTATCGTCAGCCAGCAGGATGTAGTCCAGAAGCTCTACGAGTACTTTGTCTTCTTCCAAAATACTGTTGATGGCAATCTTGTAGGAATCCAGCGTACCCCGTTTGATGTGGGAATCGACAGCCTTGCGAATCTCTCTTGCGGAATCGGTCTCATTTTCAACATTCACCAGCCCGCGGACGATGTGGTGCAGGCAAGAGAACATCTCGTTGCTGACGTTTTCAGGACGCCTGCCATTTTCTTCGCCAGTAGCGGTTCGGAAAACCGGATGGAACTCACACCAATATTTGGCAACCAAATCGGCCAGCGCACCCTGGACTTTTTCGCTTTTCAGAAGAGACTGCGCTCGACTACGATACGGATCCTGGTCTACCATTGCTCTAAAATTTTCATGGTACGACGATCCAACTCCTCGGCAGAGACCCCCTCACCCTCCCGCACATGCCCTCTGCTCACACGTATTGGAGAAAGTGGCACACCGGGGCTACCCCGCAAGAATTTTTCAATCGCGGCCCTGCTGATGATTGGATTGACACGGAGAGGGATTTCGGTACCCATTTCCTCGATATGTCTCCTATCGGACGCAAACAAAGACATAGAAACACCTTTCCGGCACTTAGTTAAGAATTTCTGCCACAGCTACATGACTCGTCACGGTAGCAAGAAATGATTATCGGGTCAAAACAAAAAACGCAGTCGGCTTCACTTTTACGGCCTGGGGCAAAACCGCTCCCCAGGCTCCTACCACCCTTTACACCTCCGACATGGAGGAGACGTTGGGGAGGTCACGGATACCCCAGGTATTGTGGGCATAGTTATAGGTGAGGGCCAGTGAACACCAGGATGATAACCGTTCGGGAAAACAAAACCAAACTTCGCGTTCGGTGCGGTTGACGCTGACGAAGGCTCGTTGACCATTATCGGGATCAATCTGTTGTTCCAACCAGGCGCGATTGCGGCCAGTCAACAGGCTGTTGGCATTGTGGCCATCGAACACGTATAAATCATCGCGGCTCATGCAATAGTGTTGACCTTCCACCATGGCGACACAGTTTTGGGCCAGCAGCCCCACCGACTTGACCACGGGGGCCACCTTCCAGACGTAGGGAGGACCAACATAGGTCAATGACCAGATTTGATCATCCTTGTAGACAATAAACTGATCCCTGAGGGGCATCCCCTCCACCAAAGCGGACCCGGTTTCATCGATGACGGTCTCCCCGGCCAGTTTGGAGGCGTCCCCGATATCCCAAGTTTCGGGCACCTGTCCGGGTTCGGTGGGGTGGCTCCACTTGATCACCTGGGGAAAGGCAATCCCCCCTTTGGTGGGAAAAATACCGATGAGAAACGCTTTGAAAAACCGCAAACTGCGAATGGTGGTGCCGGCAGGCCAGTGGGTCAAGTTGGCCAGCCGGGTGGTTTGTGACAGGGGATTCCACATCTGTGGGGCATCTACACAATTATTCAGATAGCCAACCCCACCCAAGGCATCGCCGTTCCACCCCAAATTCGGCTCGGCATTATAGGCACTTTGCGTCTGGTTACAACTAATATTGGTCACATCGCCAACAAAATCGGCGTTGGCCTCCAAGGCCAGCAAGGTATTGGTCGGGGAAGTAGCGGTAATGGTTTCGTTGAAGGTTCCGTTGCCGCTGCGAGCGGTACCAGCGATTCCGCCACCTTGGGGGGTGAGACTGCCAGCGGAATAACCAGAAATGGTGAACGAAACCACATAAGACCGCCCAGCCTTGATGGTGACATTCTGGGAAAGACTGCTGACACTGGTTTGGGAACCGTTGCATTGCGCCTTGTCGGTACCCGTATTGATGGACCACCCGGTCCCCAGGGTCCACCAGGGTTTGGAAGCGTCATAGTCATTCATTCCCCCGTCATACACCATATCGGCACCGCTGGTGGTCCGGGTAATTTCATAATGTGTACCGTCTTTCACGGTATGGACGGCATCGGTACCACAATAACAAAGCTGGTCATACATATAGCGCAAAAAGTTGGGTGCGGTACTCAACGTCCCCAACACCGCCTTATACCCCTGCACTTTGCGGGCAGCCCCTCCGGTAAATTTGACGTTGGCCCCCGAAGAAAACGCATTGGGTGGCAGCGTATGCGCCGGTTTGTCGCTGATGATGCCAAATTGATCCAATTGCGATACGGTGAAAAGCGGCATGGCTGTCGGTGTCCTTGGTTAAAAGTCTGGCAACAGGCAAAACGGCCTGCGATCATTCGGGATCAGAGTTGTGAACTCCAACGGGTTTCGGCGGAATAACACCCCACCCCCACCCCACCAGGGCTATCCTCGATGGGAATAGCATCGCCGATCAGGGTAAAATCGGCTTCGGGAATCGTCGGCAGCGTCGTGATGACACCATAATAAGACATGGTTCACTCCTTTCGTGCGGCAATGTTGACACCACCTGCGTTGAGGATGCAGACAAATGTGCGGTTGTTCCATGTAAACGTGTCTTCCAGGTTGAGCCACCCGGTTTGCACCCCCCAGACATCGCAAAGGCTAGAAAGATTGCCATGGTATCCATTGACCGCGCCCAAGGAATCTTCGCTCATTCCAAATCCGGTCAATATCAGGGGATACATCTGGAGGGACAGGGTGGTCGGATCGGTCAAGGAACGTTCCGAAATTCCCGAATTCAGATCGGAAATACCCCCACCCGGTATTCTGAGTGCGGCATAACACGAATTTTCCATGGAACCGGTCGAGCACCTTTTGGCACGCGCCAAGACAAATCCGGTACCATACCCACCCGACCAGGCAAAATTGGTCCATCCCCAGGGCGGAACCCCTTCGTCGGCGGTACACCACGGCATGGCGCGGGTATGCTCAAAAATTCCAGACGGTCCCGCATAAATACTCCCACCAACCAGTCCAGATGCCGTCACCCCCAACATCATGATAAATCTGGAACTGGAGAACAGATACAAAGTTCCCGCCCCATTCAGGTTGAACCGTTGGGCATAGGTCGCGTTGTCCGACAGGTAGATCGGTGAGCCTCCCGTATGGGTCGTGGCGTCCCACGTTTGGTAACCAATGCAATGGTTGAGATAATTGCCGGAGGCATATACCGATCCGACCAGGGCATACTTGTACCCTTGGCCATCGGCCCATGGTGCCTTCAAAACATAATAGTCTCCACCAGGGGCATCATCGTGGAGTGTCCAACCCGCTGGAACCGTGGTGATCAATTCCGATTTTTCCACGATACATTGAGAAGAAAGGTTGGAAAGACTGGTTTCCCCCGTCAACAATTGGGCCAAATCGGACGCCCAATTGGCATAGGTCGTGCCGGCATCATAGACATATTTACAATACATCATGCTTTCCTTGCACAATATTTAACACCGGTTGATGTACTCAAGGCGATGTAGGTCTCGGAACCTACCTGAAACTCATCCAGAACAGCGAATACACCGGTAGGGATCATGAAGGTGTGGCACAAACTGGAAAAATTTCCGTATCCCCCCGGATAAGCGGTGGTCCCACAGTTCCAACGGGTCATAATCAACGGCAAAAGCGGGACATACTCCCCACCGACACCATCCGTGATCACACCTGTTTCGGCAAACGTACCGGGATGGGTCACATAGGTGCTGCCCAGTGTGCAAACCGCCGTGGCTCCGGTGCCATCGGTGGTGGAACGGCGTTTGGTCCGCGGTGGATAGATGACCCCAGATCCATTGGCCTGATAAAAATTGATGTGGGCATAGGGGGGGTATCCCGCACCAGGGGTATCCCAAGCCATTTCACGGGTCCGTTCAAAAACGCCGCTGGGTGAATTTCCTGTCGAACTGCCATAGGAACCCGTGTAGGAAAACATAAGAATGGATCGGGGAGAGGCAAAGATATAAAGCTGGTAACTGCTGGTCGAAATCCGTTGGCAATACGAACTGCTGTCAGACGTATACGCCAAGTTGGTGCCGGTGTGGGCGGTAGCGTTCCAGGTTTCATACACCTTGCCAAAAATGTACCCCGTGGTGTTGGTATCGATCACCATATACTTGAATGTGGTGGCCTCGTCCGCCAGGGGTGCTTTGATACACCGGGCATTGGTGGCGGCGGAGGCATCATGAAGCGTCCACCCCGCCGCCACCGTAGTCACCAGTTGGGATGCCCCGACATTGCAGTCGGAGGAAAGATTGGAAAGAGACGTCTCACCCGTCAGCAATTGCACCACATCGGCCAGTATGTTGGCCTTGGAGGCGGCTGCCTTGTAGACATATTTGCAATACATCAGGCGGCCCCTCCCAGGGTGATCACCTCGGTGGGATGGGCATTGGCACGATGCGCCATCATCACCCGCGCCCGCGCCTGCGCCGCCTCCTGCTGAAATTTTTGCAGACTCTCGTTGTCTTTCAGGTGGTAAGCGACCCGATAGGAAGCTTCGGCAACGAACCAGTCGGCGGCATGACGGAGCCACGCATTGGCATTGCCGGTGGCAAGGCTGGCAAACGGTGTTTCACGATGATAGCCGACGCTGAACAATTCAAAATCGGCGGAAGGGACCGGGTAGAAAACAAAATCACGACCACGAATGGCATAATGGGTCGGGGTGGAAATACTTTCGGTATTGAGTTTGCTCCACAGATATTTATAAGTACCGCGCAACAGTTCCGATGTCGGCGCAGTGGCCCCGGCGGTACCCCAATAGACGCCACCATGTTCATAGACCCGCAATAGCTTGGCATCCCCCTCACCCCAGACCGAAACGTTATCCAGAGAACCGATAAAATCGGCATCGGCGGAGAATTCCAAGCGTGGCGTCGTCCCCGCTCCCGCCATGATCCGTTCTTCATAAAGACCATTGGTCGTGCGGGTGGTACCGGAAGTCCCAGCAATTTTTGGGGTAATACTGCCCGCAGTCACGGCAGAAAGGGTAAACCGGAGGGTATAATAATTATTTTGTGTAACGGAGATATCCTGTTCCAGATCGGATGTTGTGGATTGGGTACCATCGCTAGCCGCCTTCCCCCCGGTGATGGTCCATCCCGTCCCTTTGGTCCAGCCGGAATCACTGGAGAGCGCACCATTGGTCGTCAATTCGCTGGAACCTAGGGCGTCCATGGAGACCTGTGTCATCCCGGCACGGACGGTGGTTTTCACTTCGCGGATTAAAAACCAAGGGAGAAAATCCCCCCCTTCCAACGCCTGGGTTTGAGCCAGGTTCAATTCATCCTCGATGATGGTATCCAAATCGCTGCGATTACCAAAGCGGGAACCGATGAGAGAAATGGCATTGCCTTTAGTCAGTCCAACAGTCATGAAAGATCTCCTGAGCGCAAGTGTTGCGGGATGCGGCGAAATGCTGCTTCGAGGTACAAAGAGGAATGCAACAGGCCAAACACGTCCGGCGGCTTCAGCGGTAAGGCTGGCCGTGGATGGACGACAATGGATGAAAAAAAGGGGTCAGACGCAGTTTAAGTCAGGTTTTAGGAAGCACGGATGGATTGAACGACTTTATAAACGTGGGTGCCGGTGTCAACAGGCCAACGATTCTTGGGCGACGTGTCCAGTTGTTGCGCAGTCTGGGTGGCTTGATCAATAGACTCTATGAAATCGGCAGAGTTCAGGTTTGAACCGTTATAGGATCCTCCCAGTGCTTTCCTCAATGCAACCTTAACATCGTCGCATGATTTGAGTTCTTGGGAAGGGATTTGCCGGTGGCACAAAAGCCAAACCTCAAAACACGGATTACTGATGGCGAGTTTATATTTTTTCCGCAAAGCCTCATCCGCAACAGCAGGCAAACATTTCCATCGGTCCACATCAACCACAAGCCAAAGCTCATCATCCGCTCTCAACTCAAACTTTTTTTTGTAGTTGTTCAGGCGTTCGACAACATATTCGGGAGAGGAACAATTATCCTCCCCGGTGGGCAGCACAACAAGCCGGACATTGGTATATCGGAGAAATTCAAAATACTGTTTCTCTGTTACACGACCTTCGGTGGCGATAACAATAAAGCGACCCCGAGGGGAAGGTTCTCCACGATAATCGACTTTTCTATTCGTCCTGGAAATCTTTACCAATTTCGTGTGTCTCTTCTTTCCTGTTCCAACCCAGGGCTGTCGTGTTTCCGATGAAGGGGATGGCACCAAACCGACCGTGCAGATAACCGCGTTTGATGTTGACATCGGGGCGAATTTTCATGCTCGACAAGGGATAAAGATGGGATTTTCCATCGGTATCCTTCTCCACAAACCATATCTCATCACGGCGCAACAAGTCAAGATCCAGAAGATTGCTTTCATGGGTGGTGAAAATCAATTGGTTTTTGTTGTCGGGGCTTAAATTAAGGAAAGTGTCGATAAAAAGTCGCGACAGGCTAGGGTGTAAAGTCCTATCCAACTCATCAATGATATAGACATTCTCCGAACCAGACCGATTATACAAGAGAGGTAGCAATTCCAGTAAACGATTGGTACCAGCAGATTCATCCTCAAGAGGAAAATGAACGACATCCCCTTCGGCAGTATTGTGTTGCGCAAGGAGAGTAATTTTCTCAACAAGCATATCCTCGATCGGCAGATCAGTTTCTTCATTGATAACAATATGCATCCCCTGACCTCTTTCTTTAGCCTTACTCCCGATAAACTTCTGAATCTGCCTCCGAACTTCATCGGCAAGATCATCAAATTTAGTTTTCTCATTTTTTGTTGTTATTTCAACAATCCCAGTATCAGCAATCTTCAGGAACTTCCCGATAAAATTACGTAGATCCTGGTTACCATCTACCAATCTGGGAAGGTTTACAGAAAAATTATTAGTTTCGAGTATAATAAGAGATTTCTGGAACCAATGAAATACGGGCATTAATCCGGTAAAATTGTTTACAACCGCATGGGTTAGAAATAATTCATTGGCACGTACCCCCTTGATCAAAAAACCTAGAAAACTACTATCTTCTATCCGCCCCCTGGCCAATGTTCTCCCAATATCGAATTCGCTGACCCCTTCAGCGTTGGTGTCACGTCTAAACAGCATCACTTCGCGTTTATTGGGGCGAGAGAAAAGCCATTCCTCATGGAACCGTTTCGTATCGCAAACAAAACCGTATGCATACTCAACGTCCTGAACCATGAAAGTAAATTCAAAACGGGAAGGTTTCTGACGACAGTGGCTATCCAGAAGAAAGGGTTTAACAGGGATAGACTGCCCCGGTTTAAATCCTTCGGTGATAAACCGCTTAGCCAATGCCATGGCACGAATCAACCGTGTTTTTCCGTGGGCATTGGCACCATACAAAGCGGAAATACGCAGGGCATCCACCCTGCCCGTCTTGACCTTATGGTTCGAGTGCGCATCATCCTTGGTCGCCACCATGGAAAACAAAGTTTCCCCGGCAAAGCAGAAAAGGTTTTCCACCACAAAACGTAACAACATGCAAACCTCTGGATTCGGATTTTTGAAAGAGAAATCACTCAATCGGAGAAAAATTCTCCAGATTCTAACAGAAATAGCAACGAACGCGCCAGTTAGATTCAAACTAGGTAAAAAAACATCGCAACCCGACCAGGAGAAATGCGTTACACCCGGTCGGGTTCTAAAGGAATACTCATTCTGGAATCACCCGTGGATTCAAACCGTCAAAATCACGTTGATCCTCATTGAGGTTGATCCGGTTTTTTTCCTTTTCCGCCAATCCCATCCATAACCCGGCCCGCTCTGGATCGACCCGGGCTGAGGCTTCGTGAATCAATACCTCTGGGGCATAAACCAGCCAGGGATTGGTGGCGGTATTGGTTGCCAGCGATCCGCCCGATTTAAAATGGATCAAACGAAAAGTCGTGGTCACGGCAGGGGTAGGAAATAGATAAATCTTGGCCCCCAAAATGGCATACCATTCGACAATCCCCTCCCCCAGATTGCGGGCACTGAGGGCTTCATAAGAATCCCGCTTGAGGACCACCCAAGGGTCATCACGGGTGCTGTCGTAACGATAAAAACCACCTTGATTCCCCAAACGTAAAAACCCCGAAGGGAGAGCCAGCGTCGCCGTCCCCCCGGTGACGCTCAACGTATCGTCCACATTCAAAAGAAACCAGGGCAATACCGCATCCCATTCCAACGAAGCCTGCGCCATCTCCAGTTCCAAGCGGATCCGTTCATCCCAACCCGCTACATTGTCCCGACCCGTTCGCAGCCGTATCAATTCAATGGCTTCATCTCTTTTCATCAAACTCTCCCAAAAGAAAAAGGATCGCCGCCGTCACCCGATCAGGAGTAATAGCGGCGGCACACCAAGCGGCCCCGGTTTGAGGATCACGATGGCAACGCTCCCAGCCATAATGCAGCCGATGACAGGGGTGACAAGTCACCTCCACGGGTGGTTTCAGGTTGATGGTATTTTTCCAATGGCTGGAAATGTTCTCCACCGACGAATGCGACAAAAAAAGAACCTTGCCCACATCCTCCAGCCCCATGGCATTCATAACGCCGGTCTCCGGCCCCACCACAACATCCACATGCTGTGCAAAACTCAGGGTTTTGCGAATGGACCAACGACCACTGCGGCGTATGATCCGACGTTCCAAACGCCAACCACCTTCCAAAATCCGGCAGGCATCATCCCCCACCAAAATAATGCGCATATCCGGGCGGGTCATGAGCAACGCCGCCAGGACATGATCCACAAACGGCCACGCCTTATGGACCGAAGATCCCGCCAATACCCACATCACCACCGACCCATGCCCCAAAGCACGGCGCATCCTAGCCCCCTGACGCTTTTCCTTGGCCGAAGGATAAAACCGAAGTCGGGAACCCGTGGGGACACCCGCCAAAGAATGAATCACCGTCATATGGTTATGATTGAGCAACAAGCGTCGCGCTTGGTCATGCCATTGATCGTTGATCCGCTGGGGAATGGTCAACAGCGTCCCCTCCACCGATTCGGACAGGTTGATCACCCGGTCAAACCGTTGTCGCAACGCTTGCCAATAAGGGCCAAGCGCATCATTGGGAACCTGATCGGTATCCTGTAACCACCAACCATCCACATGGGGATCCCACGCCAGAATATCCCGTCCTTTGGGGGTGGTGTTGACCCAAACTTCGTATCCCTCCCCTTTCAATCCAGGAAATACCGATGACGCCTGGAGTATGTCGCCAAAACCACCATAACGGATCACCAAGGCCCGTTTGCGACCCGACAGGGATGGGGCGGCGGAAAATTCGGTGTGGCGGGTTTTCCGAAACACCTGGAGAAATGAATATTCGTCAGCGTCGCGACGAACCTCGTTGACCTCCACCACCACACCACACCCACTGGTGTCGCTGATGACCCGCATCAAATCCAAAATCTCGGTTTCATCCAAATCGCAGCGATAGTCTGGATGGCAACCCGGTTGTCCCACCTTGGGATAATGCCCCTTGTGGGGTAGGTATAACACCAAATATCCCCCCACTTTCACCACCCGCCACCATTCGGCCAGTATTCCTAAGATCTGGTTGGCTGGAAAACATGATAAGGCATGGGAAGAAAACAGATAATCAAGACTTTCATCGGCAAAGATGGACAATTCGCTGATGTCCATGACTAGGCCAGCACCGCCCGGTGCCATCCTACGGTCGATCCCCAAGGCTCCCGGCCATATCTTTTCAAGGCCACACCCAAGATCCACCCCCGTGCCACGGGTGTAAGGGACAACATGATATTTGATTTTACGGGTTTCCAAATCATTGGAATGAACAGGGTTCCAGGTCATGCCTGCTCCATGATGCGGTTGACGATTCGTTGGATCAACGCACATTTATCCCCTCGGATGGCTTGCAGACCATATTCATCCTGGGCAATGCGTATGATGTCGGCGTGGGAACGTTGGGACAATTCCCGTCTCGTATTGGCAGCGGCTCTCAGGGTCAGCTCTTTTTGGGCAAATTGGGGATCGGCAAACATCCTTTCCCAGACTTTGCTGATTTTTTTTTAACGATTTCGTTGCCCAGGTGATTAAACAAACGTTCATCCTGAACAAAGGCAACACCCGGTGCCCCATGGATTTCTCCGAAAGGACGCGAGCGATCCAATACCCTCACCATAGATCCTCCTTTCCAGAAATCTCGGCGGCGGGGGCACCATCTTCGTGATAAAAACGCCGTTCGCCATCATCGGAAAGCGGATGGACATTCCCCAACCAATCCTTGGCTTTGGGATTCAGAGGTTTTTTCCAACAGCCATCCCGTTCGGTCTGACCGTCGTCGGACAGGGGCGCATCGGGATCCATCCGTTGTGGCAATGGGGAAAAAAAATGCATCATGGGAAACTCTCCTGTTTTCCAGGGTGATTGGACCCCCATCCCGGACAACTCTCGCCCAAACTTTGCCGGGATGGGGGGACAAACCAAAATCAGCAGATGGTGAACTCTTTCTTGCCGTCCTGGCCTTTCACCGAGCGTTGCGGGATTCCCCTGGGGCGAGGATTCGGAGTCTCTTCAACGGCGTCGGAAACCAAAGGGGACCGTTGGTTCAAACCGGAGGTGGCAGGGCTTTTGGGTTGAGATTCGTTCTGTTCATGGTCACTCATGGAGAAAAACTCCTTTCGAGAAAAATGGAAATATCAGGCACTTTGTACCGCATCGGGAGTGACTTCATATTCGTAGACCACGACCGCTTTTCCGGCGGCATCGGCCAAAGATTTCACCGAAAACCGTCCCATGGCGGCCATGGTGGCATCGAGGGAACCCGATGACCCGGAAACACCGGCGGCACCGGTTCCCAGGGTAATGGAACCGATAGAAGTGGTTCCCGAATAAACATCCAAACCGTGGCCGGTGGTGGTCCCGGCGGTGGTAACAACGGCGTGGACCTGCTTCAAACGTGCTTTTTGAAACGAAGCAAAACGGGCGTATTCCGTTGTTGCGGCACCGCCCACTTCTCCAGCACAATGTTCACGACGTACTTGAAAATCGGGATCGCTATAAGACATAGCCACTCGTCTCCTCAAACTATTACGGGGGTCCGGGGGGGATTATCCCCCCCGGCGGGGTTTGGGGCAGCGCCCCAAGGTTCAAAAAATCAAGCCGCAGAATCCCACATCAGGATACGTGCTTGAAGTGCCTGGGTATGGCAAATGCCAAAGCCGCCCAAATAGTACCAAGCGATGCCACGATCCCGACCAAAGTCGCCCGGAATTTTTCCGCGAATTTCCTCGGGAACTCCGACCGCTTCGGCAACGGTGTCACGACCCATAAAAAAAACGGCGTCGTTGCCGTGGGTCCACGCACTGCCAGCCGTGGTGCCGACCCCCTTGGCGATACCGTTTTGCTCGACAAAACGGATCCCCTCATAGCGGCCAATCTCGCCATTCATGATCATCTTGAACCCGGATTCGATGTATTGATGCAACGATTCCAGATCTTGCTTGAGCTGGCGGAAGGTCGCAGGACGGCCCAAGGCGTAATAATCACCGTTGTCATAGGCAGGAATCGAACGTTCCTTCATCAGATCGACGATGACCTGCACATGACCTTTGCCCAGGGCGACATTGTTGGTTTCCAGGGCGGTACCGTTGGTGATCAGGGTTACCGTGGAAGTCGAAGTTCCCGCCGTCAAACGCAACGGGGTTGCGGCAAACTGCGCGTGGGCAGCGGCATCCAAAGTACGATTGGCATCATGCTTGAGTACTTGGTGGATGACTTCGGTAACGGGATGTTCCGAGAGATTATCCAATTTTTCGGTAAAAGGGACGCTGTTGCCGTACTCTTGGACCGTGAGTGTCCCCTGGGCGATGGAAAACTTGGTCTCCGGCATGGTGGAGGTTTCCACCAACGTCCCCCCCTGGGCTGCAACATCGCCATAGACGTTCCAATGAAAGGTATCGCCACGATTTTTGCCGAAAGCTTCCTTGATATCGCAAAACTGCCGAAACTTGCTCAACGGTTGAACCGCAAAGCGCAATTTTTCCGACAGATTATCCGCATACATGTAACCGCCGTCGGCGGATACACTCCAAATTTGTCCAGCCATGATTTTTATCCTCCATTCATGTCAAGCCCCGCGCCTGCTTCATCTGCCGTATCTTGTCGGCATAGGTTGGTGGTGCTGGGGCATCAGTTCCCGATGGCACCTTACGGTGAATACCGGAAGGGGCCTGTTTGCTTGTTGCATCACGCTTGTTCATGAGCCGCTGTCCGGCATCGGTGGGCCGGGTAAGCTTGGCCGTGGTCAATTGGGCCAACCATTGGTTGATGGTTTCGGTGGCGTGATCGAAATAATCCCGAGTGGGTAGTCCGGGTTGGGCTTCCATGGTTTCCATCACCATCTGGGCATGCATGGTCGCCAACTTGGAATCGCGGGCGATATGGGGTTGGCTGTCGATGAGCCGTTGTTTTTCCCCACGAACTTCCTGACGTAAAAAGACATACTCGGCCAAATGCTCTGGATTCACCGGTGCCGCAGTGGCGGTGGCCGATGATTCGGGTTCCACCCGATCCAGATACCCATGAATTTCCTGACTTGTCGGGCTGTCGGATCCTGGATCGGCGACGGTGCCTTGCGTCGGAATGGATGCAGAGATCCCGGAAGGGTTGGCATTCCCGGCAGATGCGAGGGTCATTTCACGTTGGCGCAACCGTTTGTAAAGTACCGCCGCCTCACCCAGGCGTTTACGCGCTGCCGATTCAATCTGGTAACCTTTGACCACCGTTTTCAGGGGAACCATTTCGGTCTTGCCGTCGATGGTCACTGCGACTAAATCCCCAGATGGCATGGCAACGGCACCTGTCCCATCGGATGGATTGCCACCGGGGACTGCGCCAGAGGGTTGAGTTTCCTGACCCCCTTCGGGTGAGATACTGGCTGCATCCTTTTTGGAAACGGCGGTTGGTGGTGCCTGGGTTGAGTCGGTGGCAAAATCCTGTTCATGATTGCGTCGGGCAATACGGTTGAGCGTTTCCAGCCGTTCATCGACAACTTCTGGTCCCGGCTGGGATTCGGGTGCGACCGGAGAGGGGTTTTCCCCTTCCCAGGGTGGGGTTTCCACACGATCAAAATCGGGTTCAGCGTCCATGGGGATGGCTGATGGTTCGGTCATGGCATTATTCCTCCAAAGTTAGTCCACTCAGGTTGATTTCCGCTTCCTCGCCGTCTCTGATCGCCTCGTCGATCCAGGTGATGAAGGATCGAGAACGCCAGATACGGTTTTGCAATTGCCGGACATTGCCGGTTTCTTCATGATGCACCTGTTCCAGAAGGTCGCGCGCTTCCTGGATTTCCTGCGCCGCCCGGCCCAACAGATAGCGGCCCACATCGGAATTGAAAAACCGCTGGCATTGCAGTCCAAGATCCACCTCAGCCAACCAGATGCGCCGACTATCCTCCTGGGCCAAAGCCTCCATCATCCGTCCTGGCCTGGACATGTCCAGCCAGTCAGAAGTCACTGTTTTTTGAGTTCTTTTAGCCATTTTCTTCCCAGACGTTGGAGTGAAAAACAAAAAAGCCGGACACGAATAAACGTGCCCGGCTTTGGGAACAGATTGAATAATTGGGTCTAAACTTTTAGATCAACCTTGATATAGAAGACAAGACGACTACTGTGCCATAGCGAAGGCACGCAGACGAGAACGAACAACGTTTTCCGCCTCAACGACCCGCGTAACTCTGATCCAAGCCCGTTGTAAAACCAAAAGGGACTTGAGATGGCGAACCAATTTTTTCAGGATGGGGTAGATAACACGGAACAGTAACCACGTATCCCTCTTGAACATTTGGGAAGTCAACTCAAAGGTTTCCTGGACGATCTCCCGATATTCCGCGTTCTCATGGCCTCGCATGTGCTTCAAAACCCTATCCACGTCTTTTTGAGCGTTTTGGTCACTGGACCAGTTGGCAATAAAGCGTAAGAACTGCATGATTTCAAAAGTACCTGTACTTTGGATGGCACCATTCAAAAGACGGCAAAGAATCCGGTGTTCCAGGGACCGTTCCGGGATTTGACCTTTCATGACTAACAAGGCAAGACGATCTCTCAGCGCAAAGAAACGAAACCGATCGCGATCAAATTTAGTACGGTGCCAGATAGATCCATATAACCAAATCAAGGCCCATCCCGCCGCAAGGGTGGCGAAGAGATTGATGGTCAGGGCGATATCGGAAAAGGTA
Source organism: Magnetococcales bacterium DCbin2 (assembly GCA_002753615.1). Classification (GTDB taxonomy): domain Bacteria; phylum Pseudomonadota; class Magnetococcia; order Magnetococcales; family UBA8363; genus UBA8363. Next base: position 16,176 of record PEAO01000024.1, on the reverse strand, counting down.
CTCATGGTCACTCCAATATGCTGTAGCCGGACGATTCTGGATGCTCACTGAGATGTTTCAGCGTCGCATTTTCCAGGCCATAAGTCAATTCCTTCCTAATTTCTGTCAGACGATGAATCTCCTCGCGTAAGCTTCTGTCCCTGGAGAGGAAAATGACTGTAGCGACAAATGCATATAAAACCAGCAAACCCGTTATCCATGAACATTTTAAGAAATGGGCAACAATGCCAGCGATGAGCCAGGGTATTTGTTCGGCAGGCATACGATAAGTAACAAGCATAACCAAACCGACAAAGAAAATGATACCAAGACCCAACAAATTACCGGACGCCAACAAACTATAGGTCTTATTGACAATATTATCGGCAACATCAGGCCAGCCTTTCCCTATGACCTGATCGGAAGTTCTTTTTCCGGCAGGTTTGGCTTTATTGGTTTTGGTTTTGGAAGTCATAGCCAGAAGGTATCCAAGATGAATATGGAATAATTTCCGGCACAGTAGAGAAGAATTTTATCAGCGTCAATGATCTTTCGCCAATAAGGATATAACCGACTTTCTGTGATTACTCCGGGAAGGTGACTCCTTCCCGGAGTGAAGACAATAACTACCTGGGCAAGCTATTTCGTCCTCCCCCCTTGGCCCCCGTCGCCAAGGCGGCCTGGATGCGCATGTGTTCCAAATGGGCTTTGGTAGCCAGTTCGGTTTTTTTCAAGGCGTCGGAACGGATTTGCTCTTCACGCCGGGTTTGCAAGCGTGCCGCCTCAATCTGACGTTGCAAACGCAACGCTTCCCGTTGCACATTCACCTTGTCCTGTTCCACCTCCAACAGGGGATCCTGTTGCGGAGCGGGCGGCGGGGCATTGAGTTGGGGATAAAAACGGACCCCATCCTTGTAACCCAATAAACCAAACACCTCCGATACCAATTGTTTGGGATCGGGAGACATCCCCAGTAAGTCGGAAACCGTGCGTGCCCCCATCAAAAACCGCTCCAGCCGATTTTGTGTGTTGGTGGCCCCGACCCCCACATTGATCCGTACCGTCAATTCCTGCTCCAACAACCGATCCTGTATGGGATTCAATCCAAATCGCTGGACCAAAGGGGAACGTTGTCCCGCCATGGTGAGAATAAATTCGTCGGTCTCAAAATGTTGCTCCAACTTGACCAACTGCCGTAACACCGGCTCCGCCCAAGTTTCCACAAAAACCCGCAGCAGATATTCCGTGGTCAAATTGGCATCCGCCGAAAGAATATTCATCCCCCCAACCGTTTGATTGAGGGCACGGTTGACATTGACACTCCCCTGATCAAACGTACCAATAGCCGAATCAAAATCGGCATTGAGCAGTTGTTGTTCCTCATAGGCACTGGTGGTGATATCCGGTGTTTGATGAACGACAACATCAGACTCTGGGTTGGTCATCATCGTCACAGAACCAGGGACATTGCGGGTCAGACTCTTTAAATCCACACCACTGCCACGTCTGGCAAAATAACGTTTGTTCAGGACAAGTTGCACATTATCAAATCGCTGGTTCTGAACCTCGTTGATGGCCGATTGCAAATCCTGGGACAACTCCACCAATCCCGCCGGATACAGACGGTGCGCCTCGATAATGCAAGTCCCCATGACAAACGGACGACCATGGGGATAAACCTCCGTCACCAATACCGGATCACTCAGTAAAGCCTTGGACCCCAGTGTAAAAAAGACCCACTCCTGGCCATCGCGCCGAATAAAATTTTCATGAACATTAAGGATAGAAAATTCACGAATACTCCGGCGTCCGGTATCGGGAATCCGATCCTGGCGTTGCCTCTGAATGCTATCGTTGAACGCCTCCGTCTCGGATGCGGCGGCCAGGATCGCCTCTTCATCCAGAGGACGCCACCCCCCCTCCATCTTTCTTTTGATTTCGTCCAAACGCATGGGGATGATATGGATGACAAAAGGTGAGGAACGAATGGGATCGCGCCAGTCAGAACCGGCATCCAACCGAATGTTTTCCGGCTCCAGCAACTCGATGCGCGGTCGATCCACAACACGCACCCGCTCCATACGCCGATGGATAATCGGCTCCCCACGAGAATCACAAATGACCTGCCCAGTCATGGGATCGGTGAGAACCGTTTCTACCGCCCGCATCTCTTCGGTGTATTCCCAGGTTTGCTTGGAAACGCAAATGCCATGCACCATGGAATCCTGAAAGGCCCCAATGAGCGTCTGAAACCATGGGATATCCTTGTCCAGGCGATGGTGAATGATCTCCTTGAAAACCTCGGCACTGGCCAATTGTCTGAGGTCACCATCATCCCTGGGTTCCAGGCTCACCAACTCCGAATTTTGAAAAAACGCCGCTGCGGCATGGGCTTCATTGCGCCGCAGGGCATTGCGTGTTTTGGGCCGAAACAGCGATGAGCGTCGTTTGTAGAGTTCCGAATGATATTTCGACCCATCGGGATGACGCGAACGAAAATTGGCCAAGTTACGCCGCCATTGCCGGCGCAGATTGCGCTCCATCCACTCCCGACTCCCTTCATAAGCCTCCTGGGACAACTTGAGCCAGGTTTCATCGGAAATTTCAGGGACGACAGGTTGATCCTCTTCCTGCCAATGGTCAGCGCCATCGGTAAAAAACTCATCCGGTGCTGCGTGATCACGATTCATGCGTCACTCTCTCCCTTGGCATCGCCGGTGATCCACCGGGGCAATGCGTTGATTTGATCGGCATCAGCCCCTGCCCGCGCCAGCCGATACCGTTCCAAAATTTCACCACCCGCCATGATAACCTTTTTCATGAGCGGATCGGTTTTTAATGTTTCCAATGAAATATCAAACCCCCATCGCCCAGAAAGATCCAAATTACGGATACGGGCCAAACCACCCACCACCGTCACCGCCCAGCGATAGCCCGGATACGCCCTCCAGAGTACTTCGCCAACAAGTGCCGCCTGCTGTTGTTCATGGGTCATGGACTGATTGATCGTTTGGTTCATGCGGATTTTCCCATTTTCTTAGACAAAAGACTGACCGAATCAGTCAAACGGCGCAAAGCGGCCCCAACCCGCATGAGGGGTGTCACATTGGGAGGGGGTGGTGTGGCGATCATGGTTCATCCTGATGTGACAAACGCGGTGGAAACCCCGGCCCCTCTGTCGGAAGGACCGTTTGCGCCGGTTGCGTGGCACGGGTAAACTTGCGTCCATTGGAAAACTCATAGGTCGTCATCGGCGGATAATGACCATCATCGGCCAGGGCCACCATTTCACCCCAGTCGAAGACGCGCGTAGAGACATTCTGGTTCATAAAGTTCCCACATCCTCCGGGTAGCAGGCGGTTTCATCTTCATGGTTGGTGGAGACATTCCTGGAATACGTCAATGCCAGGGCATCACCACAGTCGGGCGAGGAAAGTCCTCGGCGTTTCATGACCTCTTTTTTTTCTAGCCGGATCTGTTGGGCCGGGGAAAAACCATATTCCACCGAAGTCAATTCACCCAGCAGTTCCGGGTCATCGGGAAGTTCCATACCGCTCACCAAGGCATCCCGCATACGGCCCCACATTTCGGCGCGCAGATTAAAATATTTTTGCGGCTCCATGGCGGTCGAACCCGCATTGATTTCAATGATGTCAAATCCCAACTGCCGCAACTGATCCACCACCGAACCGCCGATGCCCACCCCATCCACAAAAACGGCATGGGGCCGCCATTGCCGAATCACTTCGGCGGCGCGGGCACTGGTTTGGGTGGTATCCAAACCACGCAATTTGATCAATGTATTGAGTTTGCGCCCCTGGCGCAGGGCAAAGACGGTCTGATCTTCACCAAAACGGGCAACATCGATCCCCAAAATACGCGGTTGGCTTTCATATCCTTGCGCTTTGATATGGCGACACCGTTCCACCGCCGATACCGGGATGAACTGGTTGGAACCGGAACGGGGAAAAAGACCCCGGACGCGGACCCGGGCAAAATCGGAATCTTCGCCATAATCGTCGATCCATTGTTGTATCTGTCCCTTGTTGGTCAGGCGACAGGTGCGTGAATCGATTTGTCGCGTCAGCCATCGATGTTTAAAACGGCCAAAGCAAGCATGAAATCGTCCAGACGCCAAGGTGGGATTGCCGAAACAACACCATAAAATTTGGGTATTGGCATCGGTCATCGCCCCTTCCGCCACCTCCCAGACCGAATCAGGAATGGCAGAAGCCTCATCAAAGAAGAGGGCCACCCGTTTACCTTCGTTGTGGAGACCGGCAAAGGCCTCGGTATTGCGTTCACTCCAGGGAACCATGTCGATACGCCAAGTCTTTTCAAACTTGGGGTCGGCGGTAAATAGGGCGGTGGCGGTCAACCGAAACAAATCCCCCCCCAGGCAACGCCGCCGCCATTTGGCCAGTTCCGCCCAGGTCTTAGTCTTAAGTTGGTTTTCGGTGTTAGCGGTCACCACCCCTTTGGTCTCCTCAAAAGTCATGATGGACCACAAGATCAACCAGGCAACCAAAGCCGATTTGCCAATACCATGCCCGGATGCGACCGCGACCCGTACTGGGGCACCATGTCCCGCCTTAAGCGCAGTCGTAATCGATTGCAGTACATCCCGTTGCCATTGATCGGGGCCGGCATGATCGGCCAAATCTCCACTCCCCCAGGGAAAAAACAATTGGACAAACTTCAGGGGATCTTGGGAACATTCCGCCAGCAATTCTGCCAGTTGTTGTTGCAATTGTTCAGGTGTCGCTGGATTCTTCATGGTTCCTCCTGCGGGCCGACATCAAACGGGTGGCAAAATCGATATCGGTTTTGTGTTCCACGCGATCGACAAACATCGACAAATGTTTGCCGATGAGTTCCGTGGCCCGTACCGCAGCGGTAAATTGTCCTTCTGCCGCCGCTTCATCGCGTAACCGCATGAGTTCTTCCAAGACTCTTTCGGGATTGATGGTATTCATGGTTTCCTGTTTCTTAGAGAACATGCCAATGGTCAATAGGGCCACCACCAGGGAAACAATGGTGGCCACCAGCGCAAGGAAACTGTCGATCATGGCGTGATGAATCCAAAATGGATGGGTCAATAACTGGAGTGGCGTTGTTTATTTTCTCGTGCTTCATGTTTATCCAATTTATCCAGAATGGCATCCAATTTGGTCGCGGCGACCGCTTGGCCCTGCTCCATCAGACTGAAACGGTCATGCAATACGCGGATATCTTTATCAAAAGAGACAATCTGCCGCTCATGACCACTGATGCGTTCGCGATATTCTCCCGCTTCCAGGGTAATGTTCAAGATCAGGCTGCCCAGAGCCAGGAGCATGGCACCTACCCCCGATAAGCTCCAACGAACCCAAGATGGAACATCCTGCTGGCTGTTGCGGAAATCGGCGTATTGCGCTTCCAGCAGGGTACGGATTTTGGCAATATCTTCGTTGCTCATGGGAAAAATATCCTGGGTTACGCAACACCGAAAAAACGGTTCCAATTGTCTGAAAACGCCTGCGGCGTGCCACGCCCTTGGGGGGTGTTGTAATATTGCTTCCAATAATTGGCCAATCCTTCCAGATCATCGGCATCGGGCAAGGGGCTTGCGACGCGACGGTAATGGAGGCGACACATCATGGCGGCATACATCAGATCGGTCACTAACCGTGAGGCATCGGGTTGATCCTGGCGTCCCAGATATCCAAGCATTTTGTCGCGGATAGGAATCTGCCAGTGGAGCCAGTTATGCCAGATATCGTCGTGGGTCGCCGCTTCCATTTGAAAAATCCCCAAAGCGGGTCCGTGGCTCCGTTGTCGCAGGTACAAACCACATCCCGATTCTTGGATTGCGGTTCCGAGAAGCAACCGTTCCACGGCGATCCCTTCCATATTTAAAAATTGCAATGCTGGCTGGATGACGCATTCCACAAGATGGCGCGGATGAATGCCACGGGACTTGGGAGAGATGGACCCTTCTGCGGGTAGTGTAAACGGGGGCATGATGATCTCCTGGTCTATTTTCGAGTCTGGGGAAAATGGCAAAAAAAAAGCACCGGCAAGCCGGTGCGTGTCAATTACAGTTCTGATCACAGTTCTGGCCATTATGCTAGTCACGATCCGAGTCGAGACCTTTATAACCAGGCACAATGATCCATCGTTAGAACACTTTTACCCTAGTTTGCGGGTGTGGTCAATAGTTATTTTTGCATTGAATCATTTTTTTCCCCTTTTAAATTTTTTTCCAGGGTTTTTAGTGCCTGTGATTCCAGGGAATTCAAGGTCGCTTCGAGCTGTGCAAAACGATCACGCCAGATATCACGCCATGTTTTTTCATCGACGCCGATGGTTTTCGCCATACTGCGACCGGAACGGGGACGACGAATTCCTGTTCCCTGGCAGACGGGGCAGGAACGGATGGGTTGATTTTTATTACGGGTACGGATGACGGTTCGTCCGTCGATTTCGTGTCCACCGCAGCGGTGGCAGATACCGGGATCGATCCAATCGCGCAAGGCCAATTCGATGAGGCGTTGGGCACGACGCGGATCCTGGGTTTTCCAATCTTTTGGCCAGATTTCGCGCAAGGCCCACCAAACCAAATCTTCCCAAAAGCGGTTTTCACCACTCCATTTGACCCGAATCATCAGGGATTGCAGGGTACTTTTGGGCATGGCCCCAGCAACATCGTCCCAGGTTATGACCCCTTGCCCACCACCCACGGTATCTTCATAACGGGAGATTCGGGTAGCCAAGCGGGTGAGTGCGTGTTTTGGATTCATGATGACTCCTGTTTGGGATTAACGGTAACCGAACAGGATGGATTGAAGCGCAAAGGCGAAAAAGTAACAAGATGAAGAACTTCAGAAGATTCTTAAGTCATAGGAATTTTGCAAAAGTCACGATAAACGCCGAACACACGCAATCTTTAAGAATCGTGACACATTTTTTTTCCCTATGCCGAAAATTGCTTGCGGACAGTGATCATTAAACATAGGATTGGGCGATGGAAGGCCGCCTTAGCTCAGGGGTAGAGCAGCTCACTCGTAATGAGCAGGCCCTCGGTTCAATTCCGAGAGGCGGCTCCACTCCAAACACACAGACGCTCACGGTTCGTTGCACGTGCGCAAGCCGCTCGTACACACCCCCGCTAAACCAGCATCGGGACGGTGTTCGCTTTGGCCGTGCCAGGAAAAATCTTGGAATTCATCTTAGGTAGTGTATTGATGCCGACGTAACGACGCTTATGGATTTTATCTCATTGCCGTAAAAACCATTGCCGCTCCATGGCAAAGCGACCTTTACGAAGCAAATGATGACGATCCAGATTTTCTTTGATCAAAAATTCCTGCGCCCCTTCACGAATGATCATGGACTGCAAATTCTCATCCTCCTCCCCCGTCAACACCAAAACAGGCTCATCCCGGATCACAGACATGACGCTCCGCAGGGTCTCAACTCCCCGGCTGTCGGGCAAATCAAGATCCAGTAAAATCAAATCCACCGATTTATTGTTTAAATATTTGACCGCTTCATGCAATGTTTCAATACAAACCATCGTTACACGCACCGGTAATATTCTGTCTGTTTCATTCACCCCATTCGTCTCAAACCATTCCTGAATCATCCGGGCAAAGTCGCTATCATCTTCCACCAGCATGACCGTATATTCCCGATCCGCATCCAGCCGAATATCCTCGACCCTATAACCCGTGAGCATTGCCTTAAGCTGCGCTGTAGCGGGCTTACCCAAGAAAACCATATAAACATGCAAACAAAAAAAACAAACCATCGCAAACGCCATGGCAACATGGACCGCAGCCACACCCGAAAGCCATAGGTTGGGAATTCCCAACTGATCCCATTCGTTGTAATAAAAGAAAAGCAGCCCGGAAATCCACAACATCGGAGAAATAACAACGCTCAAAACCAGATAGGTCAGCCTCTGCAACGGATTATGCTTCAAACGCCTCGTCACCTTGAACGGATGCTGAAGATTCGGATCAAAAATCCCTTTTGAATAATAGTAGATAACCTCCAACATTTTTTCCGTGCTGGGAATATACTGCCGCCACTCCCCAGTGATGAGATGCCAAAAAATGGTAAACGTCCATAAGCAGATCAGGCTCCATGCAAAATAGCGATGCCACTGGGCCGCCAGTTTATAATCCAACCATTGCAATAAGCCAGTCACATGAAAACCAGTCACCATCAGAGCGATGATCAGTAAAGCCTGTGACCAATGCCAGAATCGCTCATAACGGGAAAATAATAATTGGCGGTTCTCTTCCATGGCTAGCCTCTAGTGCCTCCCCCAAGCCATCAACCCACGAATGGCCGCATGGATAAAAATCCCGATCAGCGTCACAACCACCGCTCCAATCCCGATGGCGTACAACAATGGGAAGTTTTTCCGTCCTGGCAAGTACACCCCCTCCAAACCTTCCAATCGCCCACCATCCCGATGACATTCAAGACAAGAAAGGGCCTCCCCCTTCGGGGCAACCATATGGGTCAAAGGAAACGACATAACCGCTTCCACAAAAGCGACCTCACCGCTGAATGGCAACCCTTTCGCCTTCATGCCAACCGCTGCCGACCGACGCCAATCAAAACTGGCCTCAAACGCCTCCTTATCTTCCGGTGCATTCCTGATCAGATGATTGGCAATCATGATTTTATTGACCGGATCATAGGGCATCATCGCCAACGTATTCTTAAACGGCCAAATCCTGGCAGCCGGATTGCCCGGCGTACCCAGAATACGGTTGATACGGACCAATTCCGAACCATCCACCGTTTGCTTGATATCAAGATAACGAATGCGACCGTCAAACCATGCAAATTTTGGGACCAGATTCTCCGCCCACCACGAGGTTCCATGACTATCCGAATATTTGGTATGCATCATTTTGGAGGTATGCCCCTCCCTTTCAAAGGCCTCCGGCGGCTCCAAATCTCCCGCCCGCTTCCCAGCAGTGCGCCAATCCCAGAACACCATGGTTCCGACACCACCGCGTGCCATCCTTGGAATGTGGCAGGTCTGACAGGCAACCCGATCGGTATGATCGTTGATTTTTTTATCGCCATGGGGCGCATTGCCATGGCAGGAGGCACAAGAACTCCGTGTGGCATCGGTATGCCCGGGACGATCCACACCGATGGGATCCTGTGCTTTCATGTCATACCGCGATCCCGTAATCGCATGATCATTGGCGGTGTGGCAGGTGACACAATCAAAGTTCAATCCCGCCGCATCCATGTGGACATCCAACTGATGATTGGGATCAAACAGTGAGGAGTCCAAATCACCATGCTTGGCACCATCGCCGGAACCTCCGTAAAAATGACAGAATCCACAATTCCAACGTGTCGGTCGCGTGACACTGTGGGCCATCGACGGAAAGTCCGGTTTTTTGAGAACACGGTCTTTATATTTCAATACCGCCGAACCATAATTATATTTTTTATATTTTCTGGTTTGTTCGTGGCACACCAAGCAATCGACCTGTTCATCCACCACGGAATCGTTCCCCGGTTCCTGCCAGCCATAACCAACATGGCACGAGGTACACAAACTCATGTTGGTCGATACCGTTCCGCAAAACGTATTGAGCAAATGCAATTTACCCTTTTTTTCGTCGGAATCGGCAGACTTGTATTCCCACGTCCAATGGACAGAGCGGCGGACCTGGTTGGCCGCCTCCGTATGACAGGTCAGACAGGCCCGTGTGACCTCTCTGCCAGACTCAAAAGGGCCGTCTAAGATATGAAATTTACTGTGACGAGTCGTCGAGGTGGGAGGGGCGATGCTACGACTGACATCATCAGCCATGACGACGGTGGAAGCCAAAAACCAGGACAGTGCCAATAATCCCAAAACGATCAGGCCACGCCACGTCGATCGAGCCATGCAAACGTCCTTTTTGTTCCACCGCCCTATCAGCCTAGGGCGTGTTGACATTCGATAAATATTGAAAGAAAAAAGGGGTCTGGGGGAATTACCCCAGGGTTTTGATTTTGAATTTAAACAAAAAGGTCTCCATGTTTCGCTTTTGATTTTAGTTTTTTTAATTTAAACCAAAAACTTAAATATGGAAACATTTTTGTTTAAGATCAAAAATCAAGGTCAAAAGCGGAACATGGAAACATTTTTGTTTAAATTCAAAAACAAAGTCAAAACCCTGGGGGCAATCCCCCAGACCCCTTTTTTCTTTCAATATTTTAAGGGGGGGGTCTAAACGGTCACGGTAAAAAAAACACCTCCCAGGGGCGGAAAAGCCCCCTGGGAGTTTTAAGTCTTTCAAGGTTCACGAAGAGAAGAAATGAACCAAATGTGTTCCGATTCCCGTCAGGGCGAAGAACAGCAAGGTCAGACCGATACCAATCAACGTAAAGCCAAGAATTCTCGAATACTTCTTAGCCTTGCTGGTGGGTGGTTCCACCATGATTTCGGCCAGCTTGCCCTCCAGAACCATCCGTTGAAACTCGACCGTCCGCTCCTCCTTGAACTCTTCCATCGGCATGTTGCCCACAAACATCATGATATCCAGCGGAAACTTGCTAGGACGCAGATGGCAATTGAAGAAGTGGACTGAGAAGATAAATATGACAGCCAAAACCGCCTCTTCGCCGTGGAAAATGGTCGCCACATTGAATATCCATCCCGGCAAATACTCACCCGCCAAAACCGGGAACCAAAGGACAAGACCCGAACCACCGATGATGGATACACCCCAGAATGGTGCCCAATAATCAAATTTCTCCCAATAGGTCCAATGGTCGAAATATGGCTTTGGCCCTTTGCCAAAGAACCATTTGATCATGGCGATCAGATCCCAAAGATCCTGCCAACGCGGCACCAGCGAATTGGGACCAAACCATTCAAAGGTTGCGCGGTGTTTGATCAACAACTTATGCAAAACCGCCACCAGATGGATGAAAAAGACACCGATGAAAACCGCCCCGGCCACACGATGAATAATCGCCATGACCTTCGCCCCACCCAAGGCTTTGGCAACGGTCTGCGCCCAGAAACTATCGGCAAAAAGGACCGTCAACCCCGTCGCAGCCAACACCATGATGGAAAGGGCAAACGAAATATGGGCAAGCCGCCACAACGCCGGGAAACGCTGCACATTGACCCGAGTACCCGTCGCCGGCAACGGAGCCTCAGCCACATCCTGGGGCAATTTATGATGGATACCCAGTTTTTTCTCTTTTCTTTCCCTCAGGAACCATAAAAAGGTATGGGTCCAAAACACAGCAAAAACACCAACCAACAAACCGATCATCCCCTTGGAAGCCAACCACATCTCGGGATATTTATCAAAGGAGTGGTTATTGCCGTGGGGTTGAAATGAGAGAAAGCCCGGAGAGACGTTCTCATGGCACTGTTTACACGTTTTTCCCCGGTTATCGGGATGCACCGAAGACTCGGGATCGGTCACCCGCCTGTTTTTGTGGGCCTCATGACAGTCAAAACATTTGGCCGTATTGACGTACCCCAACGTATTGACCTGCCCATGATAGGTGGAGGTATAACTCTCATAGGAGTCTTTGTGACAACCACCGCAGCTTTTGGTGATCACCAACTGACCATACGTCGATTCAGGATGCGAAATTTTATGGGTGGTATGACAATCTCCGCAGACCGGAAACTTCTCATCGCCCAAACGCAACACCGCACCACCATGCAGGGAATCTTCATACTCCAGAAGTTGCTTTTCATGGCACCGCCCGCACATGGCCGGCGAATTCATATGGTAATCCTTGCGCTCAGGAGTCCCCTTGGCAAAAATGGCATGTCCCGTATGACAATCAGAACAATAAGCGTTCGGCTTGTTGGGATCGCCCTTTCTGGGTTGGGCATGAACAGAACTCAGATAGGATGCGATATTCTCAACCACATGGCCCAGAGTTTTCTTTTCCCCAGCTTCCCCTTCCTTCACCTTTAATTCGTTGTTCAGGTTGGTGTGACACTGAACACAGCTAACATTGTATTCCTTGTTCTTGTCATGAGGAATTTTCGTGATATCCGAATGACAATCGACGCAGGAACGCGAACCATGGACGCTCTTGGCAAGACGATCCGCATCGACGAACAAATTCTTTCGCTCTTGGTTGCGCCCCTCACTCATCGGGGCACTAAATCCATCAACACCGTGACAATAGAGACATGCCTTATTGTCCGTATCCTTGGTGACCAAGAAAACTTCTTTCCTCTCCATCAGTTCCGCCGCCGGATCGGCAGCAAATACCGCTCCAGGGAGAAACAATACCCAAAAAAACACGATCCATACAATGCTGGGGGGCCGTTTCACGGATGAATCCTCCTGACCACCCCCTCCCTTGGCGGGAGGGGGCAAGTTATTAGCCGACTTTCTTATTGGCCACTACTCTTCATCCATACATTTGCAGGATCATTCTTGATATCAAGGAGGGCTTTCTTCGCCTCGGCAACCTGTGCCCCGCGACCCGCAGCCTCTGCCTTGGTAATCAACGCATCCGCTTCAGGAAGCAACCGGGAATAGAACAGCTCCGCAAGCTCCGCAAACCCCTTCCATTGCGCAAAGTCGGGAGCCAACATCGCAGCACCACTCCGGGCGTTCCGACCAGCGACATGCCACAACTTGAACCAAACCCATTCGATGGGATCGTCAAACTGCTTTTCAGTACGCAATCCCGATTTGAGGAGTGCTTCCATGAGACGTACACCCGGCTCACCATACTTGCTATTATACAAGTTCACGGTGTTATCAAACTGGCTGTAGAAATTCTCGACATATCTTTCGGTGTGACAGGAGAAACAGACCGACTTCATTTCATCCCTTCTGGCGTCCGAATCTTCGCCAGTCGGCTTGGAGATCGGTTGGGCAAGATTCCAGCTAATCCGTTTACTCACATCATGGGTCATCCCGACGGTCAACGTCCCAGACATGTGACAGGTGGTGCATGTGGGACCGGAATAGTAGTCTTGTCCCGGAATCCACTTGGGGGAACTCAGGTTCATGTGTTCAATGTTTGAATAGAAACTGATCCCATGTTTGGACTCATTGTACACATCTTTTTGAGGATGGGCCGACCCTTGGTGACACTTACCGCAGGTCTCCGGGCGCCGAGCCTGGCTCAACGAAAAATCGTGACGTTGGTGACAGGCGGTGCAGGATCCCAAAGAACCGTCTGGATTGACACGACCGATCCCAGAGTTGGGCCAAGTATGGGCAAGCAACTTACCGCTTTTATTGACTTCGATCTTGGACCCATGGCACTGAACGCAACCGCTGGTCGCCGCCTGAATCCCTTCCTTGGTGCCGTCGCTCTGCACCATAGTCGCCAATGTATGGGGAATCGTCACATCCAGGTTGCTTCCCGCCCTGGCATGGGAACTCGCAGCAAACTGCTTGGTTTCGGTCTCATGGCAGCGTGCGCAATCCTTCGGGGTCACCAAGGTAGAAATCAGATATTTCTTGTGCATGAAGGCATCGGGATCACCCTCTTCGGCCTTATGGCACTCGTAGCAGCCGACATTGGCACCATAGTGCTTCGAATTACCCCACTGCTGAATGATACCGCGGTTATCCTCCGAATGGCAGGAGACGCAGGTGTTGCTGATGACACTCATGGCATTGGGAGTGTCTTTAGCCCCACCAGCAGCCTCCCCAGCCCCGGCAGGTGCAGCCGCAGACTTTTCGCTTCCACCCGGCGCGGTTGCAACCACCGGCTTTTCTCCACCGCCCGGAGCCGTCGCCACCGGTTTTTCCTGCCCACCTGCGGCGGTTGCCGCAGGTATCCCCGACGACATCAAAAGGAAGATGGCCACCAAAAATAGCCAAACGTGGAAACGGCGACCCCCCTTTGGCTGTGGCACGGCACCATGGCTCCTGCTGTGAAAACTTGAAATTTTACTGATTTCCATTTTTGTTTCCTAATCGCTTGAGGAAATTTAGAAAACGCCCACATGAAACAACCGAGACATTTGCCCTCGCGGGCAATCTCAACGGTTGGTAAGTGTCCTAGCATCCGAATCAACGGGATTGAGTTTTAAACCAAAGCGACCCCAGTCGCACGCCCTCCCCCCCAAAAAACGTCCCCCTATTTACCACACGAATCTCCACCAC
>PEAO01000024.1:0-2067 GCA_002753615.1 Magnetococcales bacterium DCbin2 | reverse complement strand
AAAACATAAACCCCGAAAAAAACGAAACGCGGAGCCTCATCGACATCACAAGGTGGGGCGGCAGCGGACGGCATCCAAGAGCATGATGACCGTCTCTTCCATATCCCGCAATTGATACATGCCACGGACCGCCTCCAACCGCCGCACCGTATCTTGGCTCAGAGGTATCTGGCACAAGCCCAGTTTTTGTGCCAACCCTTCAAAAATGTCGGCTTGCTGCCGAGCTGTCAAAAACTTTTCCATCCACAAGCGCAAAGAGACCACCGCACCATCGGCGGGATAATCGGGTATATCGTTGAACTGATCGACAACCCACTTTTCAGCATTGATCCGGTACTGATCAATCATGACCTGAATCTGGTGCCGAACATCACTGAAATTATCGGTTGTAATCAAGCTATCCAAAACCCCATGTCTCCAGAACATTCGGGCACCATGGATGAAACCAATCCTTAAGGAGGGATCACGCCCTTTGACAGGCACCTTAAGTAAACCTCTTCCCCAGCCAAAGACAGCACCGCACTCATTACACGACAGTCAACCTTTGTGCCAAATCAAACAGACAGGGACAACATACCCTGGGTATAATGACTAATGAATTGTTAATTTTGAATAAATTTAACGAGTACACCACCATCCACGCCCACGATTCCACCCAAGAATGCCTGAAAGTGGCCCGACAAAACTGCCTTTAGTGGCAGTTGAACCAAGCCCCACTGTCATTCTTGTCAGAGATCCTCATCATGGTTAACGGCATTGGGGTAATCCCCCGGCCCCGCACTATTTGGTCCCATTGGCATAAATACGACGGCTTTCTTCGCGAACCGCTTCGATCAGAACCGGTACTTTATTGGGGTCGATGTTGGGTTCCATGCCGTGGCCAAGATTGAAGATATGGCCATTTTGCTTTCCAAAAGCCTCAAGAAGACGACGAACTTCAGAACGTATGCGTTGGGGAGAAGCATACAGGATCGCCGGGTCCAGATTGCCTTGAAGGGCCATATTCGGCCCTAAACGGCGACGGGCCTGCTCCAAGGGGGTCGTCCAGTCCAGCCCGATCACGTCGCACCCAGAAGTGGCAATCGTCTCCAGGTAGCCACCACATCCTTTGGAGAACACAATCACCGGCACCCGCGTTCCATCCGGTTTTTGGCGATTCAGCCCGGCGACGATGCGCCTCATAGGTTCCAGAGAAAACCGTCGATATTCCTCTGGACCCAAAACACCGCCCCAGGTATCGAAAATCTGGACGGCATCCACACCATGGGCAATCTGGGCGTTGAGATAATGAACCACAGCAGTCACCAAACGCTCCAGCAACCCCTCCAAAAAGACCGGATCGTTGTAGAGCGCAGTTTTGATTTGGGTAAATTTCTTGCTGGATCCCCCTTCAACCATGTAAGTTGCCAAAGTCCAGGGAGAACCGGAAAAACCGATCAGGGGAATACGGGGCGGAAGTTGATGACGGATCGCCCGAATCGTTGCCAGGACATAATCCAATTGAACTTCTGGATCGGGAAGGTGTAAGCGGTCCAGGTCCGACAGACGCGCCAAGGGCCTTGGAAAATGGGGTCCTTCCCCCTCAAGGAATTGAAGTTCCATCCCCATGGCTTCTGGAACGACCAAAATATCGGAAAACAAAATGGCCGCATCAAGACCGAAACGCTCAATGGGCTGTAATGTCACCTGAGCGGCCAATTCGGGGTTTTTGCATAAAGAAAGAAAGCTTCCCGCTTTCTTACGCACCTCCCGATATTCCGGTAGATAACGCCCCGCCTGGCGCATCAGCCAGATGGGGGTCTGTCCAACCTCAAGACCCAGACTAGCCCGTAAAAACAAGGCGTGGGGCTCGGACGGAGACACAGTGCTATGTAAATTCATGCCTGACCTTGGTCATATCAAAAGGAATGTTCACCGATCATACCCACGTATTCAGGACTTTCGCAAGTAACGACAAGGGGTTCTTGGCAGGGCAATCGCATTTGAAATTGGCACGTCCAAATGCCTCGGAAAGAATAAATTATTAAAAGAAAAAAGGGATCTGGGGGATTGCCCCCAGGGTTTTGA
>PEAO01000023.1 GCA_002753615.1 Magnetococcales bacterium DCbin2 | reverse complement strand
ACTTGGTCGATTGCTGGCGCAACTGGGGGGGCAAACGTTTCGGGATTGGGAGATTTGGGTGGCGGATGGTGGTTCTGAGGATGATTCGGTTGCGGTGGCACACCAGGGGCGGGTGGAGGTTGTGGTTTCTCCACCGGGTCGCGGTGTGCAGATGAATGCGGCGGCATCTCAAGCGTGTGGTGCGCAGTTGTTATTTTTGCACGCGGATTCCTCCCTGCCTTATCCCCGATTGTTGGAGGATGCCTATGGGTTTATGGTACAGCATCTTGCCCGCCAGCCGCGCACGGCGGGTCATTTTGGGTTGCGATTTGTGGATAGTCCCCCAGAAAATCGGTGGATATGGCGTTTTTGGGAGGCAAAGAGCCGAACCAATCGCCCGGAATGTATCCATGGTGACCAAGGATTGTGGATTTCCAAAAAATTTTTTGAAGAGGTGGGTGGTTTTGACACCACGTTTCCTTTTTTGGAAGAACGCCGCGTCGCCCAGGCGGTTGCCCGACGGGGACAATGGATGGTGTTACCCGGTTGGCTGGGGACATCGGCGCGGCGGTTTGGCCAGGAAGGGTTGGCACGCCGCACCATTCTCAACGCATTGATCATGGCATGTCATGCGTTGGATCATCAGGATTTTTTGCGTCATGCCCCAGCACTGTATCGCCAACAGAGGTGTACCGATACTTTGCCGTTGGCGGATTTTTTTCATCTGCTTAAGGAACTGGATCGGGCAACACCGGTTGCCAGGCGTCGTGAGCGTTGGTTGCACGCCGGTCGTTTGTTGCGGCACTCTGTGTGGCAGGTATTCTTATTGCTGGATGTGTGGATAAAACGGGATGTCAGAAATCATGGATTTTCTTTTATGAGCTTTTATCACCGTCGGCTGGAGCCGCTGCTGCCACGAGTGTTTCCCGATCCCGTGGCGCGGGTTTGTGCTTGGTCGATCATTCACGGCTTAAGTCTCTATTTTCGCTGGAGTCGCTGGTGGCGATGACCCCTTCCCAGGATTTGTTGATCCACTATGTTCAATGGCATCAGCGTCGTCTGGTGGAGGCACTGCGGCGTTTTCGTTTTGAGCATTCGGGTCAGGATGAAATGGTGTTGGCGTTTTTGTTTGCCCGCCATTGGTTGGTGCGGGAGGTTCATCCGAACTATCGAACCCAGGTGGCGGCGGTGCTGGCATCGTCGGGTTATCCGGCGTGGGCCTCGTCGGTACTTATGGATCGGGCTTTTGACGTGAGCGATGCCGATTGGATCGATCAGATTGGGCATCGGTTGGCCGATGGGGGGCGTACTGTCAGGGATATTGCCTCGGCATGGCAGGGGTTGGGGTTGTTTGCGACGACCACCAGGGATGCGGTGCGCCATGGGGGCAGGGTGGAAAAAAAGGTGATGGAGGAACTTGGCGGGCCGCAGGATCGCAGGCGGATGGCGTTGGTGGATGCGCTGGAAGAGAGGGATGCCCCTGTTCTTTCTTGGGAGAAGATGGCGTTTATTCCTCGGATGGCTTGTCCACAATCCTGCCGCCATTGCATGTTTATCTGGCGTCCCCCCTTGAAGAATCTTCCCGATTTTAAGCCGTTATTTAAAACCATCAACCACCAGACCACCAATCTGCTATTTACCGGCGGCGATCTGACGAAAGATTTGGATCTTTTTTATGATGCCATCGCCACCATGGATCGGGTGGAAACGTTTGCCATTCTTTTGAATGGTCAACTGGCTCGGTCCCAGGAGGAAGCGGATTTGTTGTTTGCCCGGCTGCACCATGCTTTGGGGCAGAGACCCTCTTCGTTTGCCGGGGCCAGGGTGGTTGTTCAAATCAGTTGTGACGAATATCACCAGGAAATCCTGGCCAATCGTCATGGGGCGTTGGCCGAACGGATTCCGGTGGCCCATTGTGCGCGGTTGATCATTGCCGGGGCGGGTAGCAACCAGTGTCAGGTTGCGTTGGTCCATAAACAAAACAGCCTTAATTTTTCCACCCAACTTTTTCAAAAGGGGGTCATGGGCCGTTTGCTGGCGGAATTAAAATCTCGGAATTGGAACGTCGATGGGATCCAATGGCACACCTCGCCGCGTCCCAAGGAGCATCCTTCCCAGCCTAGCAGTCGCCATGGGGTCATTTGTGAGGCGATGATTGCCCTGGTGGGTCCAGGTTCTTCTGCGACGATGGTCCATTTTGTGAGTTCTTGCATCGAGCCGCAAGGGCGTGCCGAAACTTTGGATCGGTCTGAGTATGTCCACGAAAAACTTGTGTTGCAGGAGTGGTTAGCGGGTCATCCCCCGCGTATGGACCCTTTTGATTGGGATCCCATGGTGTGGCGCAATGGTCACGTCACCGTGTTTGGTGCGATTCACCTGTGGATGGGTAATTATTTTGAAGAGGGGATGCGGGTTTTCTCCCGGTTGCACAAAGATCCTTTGATTCGGGCATTACAGAATTTTGATTTGGCTTTGATCGGAGCCTATCGGGCGTATGATCCCGAACGCCATCGTCAGATCATGCAAACGGCGGTGAGTCCCCACGGTGTCTTACACGCGATCACCCGGGAAGCGGAGGCGCGTTTGTTTTTGACGCAATGGTTATTGGAACAGGGTATACCGAGTGAACACACGGTCTGAAAATGATGTCCATGAGCGTCCTGAGAATCTATTCCTTGGATTTTCCCACGGATGATGATACCTTGAAACTATATGCACGGTATTTCACCGTACACAAGATGTGGAGCATCACCTATGACAACCATGAACGCCACTGCCAGATTTGATGTGCGTATGCCAGAAGAGATGAAAACAATCGTTGAAACGGCGGCCTCCATCATGGGTCTCGGAACCGCTGCCTTTATTCGCTCCAGTATTTTGGAGAAGGCACAAGAGGTGATCAAAATGCATGAGTCTATAATACTTTCACAAAAAGAGTGGACTACCTTTATGGGTATTCTCAACGAGTCTCATTCTCCGACCCCCGCTGCTCAACGTGCTGTTCAGGCTTTGCGGGATAGTGGTCTGTGATTTCGGGTATCAAGACCATCGAGTTGATCACCAAGGGACACCGTCGGGCCGATTTTGACTGCGGGAGGCCACGTCTGAATGACTATTTAAAGAAACAAGCTTACGACCATCATCAAAAAGACATTACCCGTGTCTTTGTGGCGATAGCCGATGGCGACCCGAGCCGGATCGTTGGATATTATGGACTCACCTCGGCTTCAATCGCTGTTTCGGAACTATCGGCTCCGATGATCAAAGGATTGCCTCGTTACCCGGTACCTTGCGTTCTCTTGGCACGCTTGGCCGTGGACATCTCTTTTCACAAAAAAGGTCTCGGAAGGATGTTGCTGGCACACGCTTGGAGAAACCTTCTGGACGTGTCTAAAACGCTCGCTATCAAGGCCATGATTGTCGATGCCAAGGATCAAGAAGCGATATCTTTTTATCAATACCATGCTTTTATCCCGCTCACTTCCAATCCGATGCGGTTGGTGCTTTCCATCGACGCTATTCGGACGTTTTTCAGGCCATAGTTGTTCTGCGGTACTCCCCGTCGTCAAGACAATTTTTTATTCAGCATACGTTGAGGCACCGCTCCCAACTTTGCCGGGAAGGGATTTCCCCTTCCCGGACCAATTGCGTTGACAAAATCGGGTTGAATTTTGTTAATCTTTCACTGTGTGTTCACAAGCGAATCTGCGCCTGGATTCTGCAATGAGAGCTTCGACTGTTTCCGCCACCATCGGCCACATCATATCCCGTGCGTGTTGGCTTTGGGCGTTTACATAGGCAAACAAACAATCCTCGACGACTTGCGCCAACTCAAGCGGTGGCAGATGTTCCGGTGCCCAAGGATCCGCTGGCATCACCTCACTGTTGAAAATTTCAGGACACTTTTGTTTCGTATGCATCCGCATCGTACTTCCCTTCTCATATGGTTTCGGATGCCCCTCGGGTTGGTACAATACCTTTGTCTATTTTTAGTTGCAACATGAATGATTTCAGCCATATGAGAATCATCGTTCCAACCTCTGGTTTTCCAAGACGATCAATACCTGTTCACGCAGCCAAATATGTTGCACACTGTTTTCGGTCCGTGGATGCCAAGCGACCGCCATACGCAAGGGGGGTGTTGGCAGGGGTACGGGTACCATGGATAAATTCATGGGAGGGGCGATGACGCGGGCAACGCCATCTGGAACAATCGCCAGCAGGTCCGATCCTTGAACAATAAAAGGGAGAAGACTCAGGGAAAACAGACGGGCTTCGATACGTCTGGATTTTCCCAATTGTCCCAACGCCTCATCCACGACCGTGGTGATCATCCCCTTGGGATAATAGTGGACATGTCCCGCCTGTAAAAACGCCTCCAATGTGATTTTTCCGTCCGAAACCAAAGGGTGATCGGGTCGATGGATGCAGATGTAACGCATTTCAAATAATCGTTTCAGGGAATCTTTATGCATGGCGATTCCCTGAAAGCGGCTGAATATCAAATCCACCTCGCCCGATTCCAAAAATCGCTCCTCATCTTCCCCTCCAATATCCACCAGTTCAATGGAAATGTTTGGGGATTGGTTGCGCAAGCGTTCAAGCAACGGAGGGATCAATATGGCGGATGAATAATCGACAACGCCGAGACGAAATACCGTCGAGGAAGTTTCTGGATCAAAATCTTCACTCTCCAAAATTTGTCTCATCTCCCAAAGGGCGGCACTGATAGGGCCTGATAACTCCAAAGCCAAGGCGGTCGGTTCCATCCGATGTCCATCTTTGACGAACAACGGATCGTTGAAAACAGTCCGAAGGCGTCTGAGGGTGTTACTCATGGCAGCCTGAGTTATCCCCAAGATATTACCCGCCCTGGTCACCCCACGTTCAATGAATAGTGTTTCAAAAGCCAACAACAAATTTAAATCAAAGTTTTGCAGTTCATTTCCCATTCGAGCCTCCTAGTAAAAAATAACTACAATTCATATAAAAAATTTGCAATGGATATTGGTATGGGGTATTATTGCCCCTCCTTTCGGTGATGGAGCAGACCGCTTATGATTGCTCCTGTACCGTAGGTCTTCGATAGTGTTCAAATCTGTTTCGGCATGTCGGCTATGTTGAAGCAGAACGTCTTGGTGAGGGGCTTCGCCTTTCACCAACGGGTCGACGGGATGCAGGCCTCCCCCCCCCTCTGAGCTTGTTTCCTGTCGGCCCAACCCCTTGTTTCCTGTCGGCCCAACCCCGTGTGAACATCGGCGCGGGTGT
This sequence comes from Magnetococcales bacterium DCbin2, assembly GCA_002753615.1. GTDB lineage: Bacteria > Pseudomonadota > Magnetococcia > Magnetococcales > UBA8363 > UBA8363. Next base: position 30,705 of record PEAO01000023.1, on the reverse strand, counting down.
TTTTGCGACACGGGGTTGTTCAGATTTTCCCCGCTTCGGCCTTTTGTGTGCAACCAGGGCATTCAATGGATTGGGTTTTCAGGGTTCAATTCGATGATCACTTTTCTCAGCCATTGATCGGGTTCACTTTCGTGATTACGGGCATGCCAAGCCATGGCCATCCGCATCGGCGTGACTTCAAAAGGGAGCGGATGAACTTTCAGGTTCATTTGTTCAGCCAGGAAATGGGCGTATCGATCTGGGAGTACCGTGAGCAGATCGCTGGTTGAAACCATGGTAGCGACAAGATTGGAATTGCTGAAACGACCCATGATTTTCCGCGTGTAACCCAATTGCAGCAAAGCTTCGTCCACTGGGGTACTGTTGATTCCTCGTGGGAGGAATTGGATATGATCGGCGGCGATGAAATTTTCCAGGGTTAATTTTTCCCCGATATAGGCATTATTGGGTGATGCGAGGCATACGCAATTCATCTCGTACAGACGGTGAAGGTGCAATTTTCCCGAAGTAACCCATGGAAACCATGTAATGAGCAGATCGGCATCTCCGCGTTCCAGGGTTTTGGTTTGACCCTCTTCCCCGGGTGCCAGAACATCCAAGGTCAGTTGTGGGGCTATTTTCCGCAGGGTATCTACCAATGGTGGGACGATGACCGAGGCAACGCATTCGGAAATAGCGATGCGAAACTGACGACGGGTGGTTGCCGGATGGAACTGTTCGCGGCTCAGCAGTGACTGTGTATGGGCGAGTGCTTTACGGACAGTCACAGCCAATTTAAGGGCCTTGGCCGTTGGGGCCATGACGTGTCCCTGTTTCACGAAAAGCGGATCATTAAACGTCAGCCGCAACCGTTTCAGGGTATTGCTCATGGCTGCTTGGGTGATACCCAGCACACGACCTGAATGGGTCACGCTCCGCTCGGTCATGAGTACATCAAAGGCCACCAGAAGGTTTAAATCGACCTTATGGAGAGTGGTTTTACTGGAGTGCATAAAAAGTTACCTGAGAAATCGGGTCGCTTTATTGTCCTCCCCCCAAACGCCAAGACCGTTTGGCGCAATGCAATAAAATGGAACGGTATCGGTCGGTCTTCACTAAAACTCGAACAGGGCTGACGGTATTGGGAGCTATCTTGCGCGTCGAAACAGGCGGGCACCGGCCCCTTTATTCAACCCATGGTTACGATCTGGCCGTTCTCTGGCAAGATCAACTTTGAGCAACCGGCCTTTAAGGTCACGGCCATTGAAAAGCGAGACCATCAACTCCGGGTCATCGACATCCACGAAAGCGAAGCCTCGGGATTGCCCGGTTTCTCGGTCACGGACCACCTTGACGACGCCAACCGCCAAGTCGGTGGAAAAGAAATCGTGAAGATCCACCTCAGTCGCTTCAAACGGCAGATTGCCTACGAAAACCTTGCCCACATTCTCCCCTCCCTTTTTGTGCGAACAGGCCCCACAGGCATTTGCCAAATATCGAAACCTATTCACGAGAAACATTCTACCAGAACTTTCTATCATAACCAAGTCCCAGAGCTTATAGGTCATGCAAAAATGTTTTGACGGTGGAGTCCACTTCAGTTTTCTGTTTGTGTCAAATGATTTTAAATGCGATTGCCCTGATAGCCGTGATGGCATGGCTGTCAAGTTTCTATTTCGAGGTATAGAATGAGAAAGGACGGTGACGAGAATTTTTTGAAAGGGGAGTCCGATGAGTCAGGCCATTGCGTTCGACACTTACACCTACGTCAAGAAACTGCGGGATGCCGGAGTTGATGAGCGTCAGGCCGCCATCCAGGCCGAGGCACTTGTCGCCCTGGTCGAGGACCGGTTGACCACCAAAAAGGATCTTGCCGAGGTCGAAGTCACCGTTGGAGTCCGGTTCAAGGAACTGGATGTCAAGATTGAGTCGGTCCGGTCGGAGTTGAAGCGGGATATCAAGGAACTGGACGCGAAAGTTGAAGTTCGGTTTAAGGAACTGGATGCGAAAGTTGAAGTTCGGTTTAAGGAACTGGATGTCAAGATCGAGTCGGTCCGATCAGAGTTAAAACGCGATATCAAGGAACTGGATGTCAAGATCGAGTCGGTCCGGTCGGAGTTAAAACGCGATATCAAGGAACTGGAGCAACGCATGGTGATCAAGCTTGGGAGCTTGATGTTCGTGGCCGTTGGAGCCGTGGCCGCTCTGGTGAAGCTGCTTTGAAGCGTCGCTGAAATCGGGGGACTTAAAATCGGGTGGGGTCGAAACTGGCGTACCCGTCCTCGCCCCGCCCCCCCCCCCCCCCCCCCCCCCCCGATTGTATCTTCCACACTTTCATGAATTCTTCTTCGATGCGGTAAAACCGATTCCCTTTTGGGATCTTTTTCTATTAGAAACTGAAAAAACTTTTTCTACTATCTAAGGTAGAACTACATTCTTTGAGTTGTTCTTTATATTCGGAAGCCCTGGTAGCGACTTTATCGGCGACATGGACTAACCAGGGTTTGTTCAGAAACGACTTCTTTTTATAGCCACCATGCCCCTCATGGTAAGCCAGATAGTGTGATTTGGCGTCCCATTTGGATAATCCGAGGGTTTTATGGCTGATATCGACATACCAACCGATAAAATCAACCGCATCATCAAAATCATCGCGGTCGGCCCAGGAATTACCCGTTTTTTTCTTGTACCATGCCCAGGTGTCGTCCAGGGCCTGGGCGTAACCATAGGCACTGGAAGGTCTGGGGCCGGGAATGAAACCAAACCATTTTTTTCGGGGCGGTTTGGCGTCTGAGCGAAATTTGGACTCCTGGTGAATGATCGCCAGTTGGACGTGCATGGGAACGCCCCACTTTTTTTCGGAAGCGCGTAGGCTTTGATACCAATCATCACGCCCATCCAGGAGAACACAGGCCTGATCGACGTTTGCCGGAACGGTGGCGCAACCGTTGAGAATGAGGAGGATGAACCAGATCCATCGCCGCAGTTTTCCCATCAACGTGATTCTCCCATGTTAATGCGCCTCTTCGTCATCGGGTGACATGATGACGATTTCTGGCTCCTGTTCAACAATTTCAAGACCGATACGGAAATGTCTTCCCTCCTGACTGGAAAAAACAACCTTGCAAATATAAGCATCCAAGCTGCCGTCGCTGGTAACCTCCAATTCGACAAGGTTTCCCAAATCCACGCCAACCATGGCATGAAGGCCGAAACCGGAAACCCCGATATCAAGAATTTCGACGGGAATTTTTTCTTTGTCAACGCGGAGGATGGCGGGCGTCTGTTCCGTCAGACGTTGAGAAATCCGTTTGGGATTGAACTCGATGGTCCCCAAAGTTTCATTCATGATTGTTCTCCCTGTTCCAAGATACAACGGACTTTTTCATAGTCGGCCATGGTATCCACCCCCAATGCCCCCGTGTTGGCCGTCACGACACGTATCGGGTATCCGTGTTCCAAAGCCCTCAGTTGTTCCAAGCCTTCGCGTTTTTCCAAAGGGGTCGGGGGTAGGGCGGCAAACAGGGCTAGAAAATCTTTGCCAAATACATACAGGCCAATGTGACGCAAAACACCGGGAGGTCCATGGTCCTCGTATCGTGCCCACGGTATGGGGGCGCGGGAAAAATAAAGGGCAAACCCCTGGGTGTTGCAGACCACCTTGACCACATTGGGATCCATGATTTCCGCAGGCTGGGTGATGCGATGCGCCAGAGTGGACATGACCAGACGGTCCTCGGTCAAAAAGGGGGTGACCGCCTGATTGATGGCCTCTGGATCCAAGAGGGGTTCGTCACCCTGAATATTGACGATGAAATCGGCATCCAACCCCAGAGCCGCTTCGGCCACGCGGTCGGTACCGGAAAGATGGTCTGTGCGGGTCATGACCACGTGACCGCCAAAACCCTGGACTGCCGCTTGAATGCGTTCATCGTCGGTGGCAACGATCACATCGTCCAGCCTGGCGCGGATAGCGCGTTCGTAGACATGCTGAATCATGGGTTTGCCCGCCATGGGTAACAGCGGCTTGCCCGGCAGACGTTGGGAGGAAAAACGGGAGGGGATGATTGCGATAACACGGGGAGCCATTATTTTTTTTCCTTATCAGCGGATTTTTTTCCACCACGACCATCATCATAGGCAATCAGGTCGGCGGAGGCGCGACCGAGGCGTAATACCGATTCGACCCGGATGGGCAATCGCCTCCGATCTGCCGTCAACCATAGGACCAGATCCTCCGGTTGGCGAAACAGATCCGAATGGGGGATCTCCAAGCGGACCCGGAATACATCAAACCAACCCACCGGACTGAAACGTCGTTCCACGCCATCCGCCCGAAATGTAACCTCTTCGATGGCCCATCCCACCTGCATGGGTTTTTGTATGGTTTTCCCCGGGCCAAAGTCGGGGAGGCTGCGGATGGAAAAAAATCCTGTCACCGGGTCGTTGGTACCAAGTTTTTCAAGGGGTAATCCTTTGAGGTCTTCTCCCTGGCGGTTTCGGGTGAGAAGCCTGTTCTTCCAATCAAAAAAATCATGGGTCAGGCGAATATCCTGACCTTTGCGTTGATCTTTGAAGACTTCCAAACTGGTAAAATCTACAGTGCCCTTCCGAGCGATGGCACGGATGCGATCATGGAATGGACCAAAAATTTTTAATACCCCAATGGTGCGTGCTTCCGCCTCAAAATTGACCAGTTTAACCGATTCGGTCGTCATCGTGATGGACGCGCGACCTGCCGGAATCCCCAACCATTGAAGATCAAATTCCAATTTTTCCCCCGGAACGCCTCCCCAGGCATCCGGGTTATCCATACTCCAGCCATGGCCATATCCCATGAGCCAGAGGATGGAAAAAACCCAGAAAATAACCCCGATTCTGGAATGTTCCAAGGTTGGTTTGGTTGGACGCATGGTGGCCAATGGATCACTGTGGGGGGGGCTGTGATGATGATGGAGAGAGGATATCCATGTCTTTGATCAACTCCCGGGGGAGGGGGAAAACAAGATTCTCTTCGTTGACCGACAACACCTCGACATCTTTATGATCCACATGCAGATGGGCCAGTAGTTCATCGATCAATATTTCCGGGGCGGAGGCCCCTGCGGTGATCCCCAGCGTTTGAACGCCCTCAAACCACGCCATGTGAACATCGGTAGCCGACTCAATAAGATAGGCGGGTGTCCCTCCCCGTTCCGCCACTTCCCGCAGGCGGTTGGAATTACTGCTGTTGGGTGCCCCCAATACCAAAATCAGATCGCAACGTTGGGTGAGGGCCTTGACGGCGTTTTGTCGATTTTGGGTCGCGTAGCAGATATCTTCCCGTCCAGGTGCCCGGATACTGGGAAAACGGGCCTGTAATTGTTGGACTACCTCGGCGGTTTCGTCCAATGAGAGGGTGGTTTGGGTGATATAGGCGACTTTGTGGTCATGGCTGTGGGGAAGGGTGCCGACGGCCTGTTCATCTTTGATGACTTCCATGCTGCCCGGTGGTAGTTGTCCGACGGTCCCTTCGACTTCGGGATGACCGGGATGGCCGATGAGGATGACGCGATACCCTTCATCATGGAAGCGGACGGCTTGGCGGTGGACCCTTTCCACCAGGGGGCAGGTGGCATCCAATACGCGCAATGGGCGGCGATGGCCTTCTTGGGCGACAGACTTGGAGACACCGTGGGCGGAAAAAATCACCGTGGCACCATCGGGAACCAAGTCAAGCTCATCGACGAATACCGCCCCCTTGCGCCGCAGAGATTCCACCACCCTCCGGTTGTGGACGATTTCATGGCGAACATACAAAGGTGGCCCATAGACTTCGAGGGCTTTTTCCACGATGGCTATTGCCCGTTCTACCCCGGCGCAGAATCCCCGGGGTTGCGCCAATACGACATGCACGAAAGTGACTCCTATTGCCGTTCAGATCCCCCCACCTTAGGGCGTGTTGACTTTAAATAAAAAGCTTCCATTTTCGCTTTTGATTTTGTTTTCGTCATTAAACCAAAAATTTAAATATTGAAACCTTTTTGTTTGGAGTCAAAAGCAAAAGTCAAAAGCAGAACATGGAAATCTTTTTATTTCAATTCAAAAACAAATTCAAAACCCTGGGGGCAATCCCCCAGACCCCTTTTTTCTTTTAATAATTAACATCATGGTTGGTTGAGTGTCCCCCTGATCTCATGGAAATTTGCAACACCCAGGCGATGGCTCCAGGCCACCATACCATCCAGGACTTCCCTGGCCCCCAGGGGGTTGCGGAACAGGGCGGTACCCAATCCGATGGCGGTGGCACCAGCGACCATGAATTCCATGGCATCGCGTGCGGTCGTGATTCCCCCTTGGCCGACGATGGGAATACCCCTGGGTCCGGCAATTTGGTGAATACGCCAGACTTGTAGTAATGCCACAGGTTTGATGGCGGGTCCAGAGAGCCCCCCTTGGCCGTTACCCAGGACAGGACGGCGTTTTTCTAGGTCGATGGCCATTCCCATCAGGGTGTTGATGGCGGATATGGCATCGGTGCCGGCATCGATAACCGCTTGGGCTACACGGGTGATATCGGTGACATTGGGGGAAAGTTTGGTGATGACCGGCTTGGAGGTTGCCCGTTTCACGGTTTCAACGACGTGTGCCGCAACCTTGGGATCGGAACCAAAAGCGGCCCCCCCCTCCTTGACGTTGGGGCAGGAAATATTGATTTCGATCCCATCCACGGGGCTGTCATCGAAAATGCGGGCGACTTCACCATATTCCGCCACGGTGGAACCGGCAATATTGGCGAAAAAACGGGTCGGCAGGTGTTGAATGGTGGGGAGGATATGATCGACGACATGGCGTGCCCCGGGGTTTTGCAACCCGATAGCATTGAGCATCCCCCCTTGCGTTTCCACAACCCGTGGTGGCCGATTACCCTGGCGCGCCTGAAGTGTGGTCCCTTTGAGGAAAATAGCCCCCACGGCAGAAAAATCAAACCCTTCCATACGGGCCAAGTCTTCACAAAAACCGACACACCCCGATAACAACGTGACCGGGGAGGCCAAAGGGACTCCAGCAAACAGGATTGTGGTATCCAACGGTTTCATAGTTTGCCACCATGGGCCAGACCATCAGGATTGGGAGCGGGTGAAACGGGGGCTGTGCTGATCGGGTCAAAACAACCACTCCCCCTCACCCCTGGAAAGGCATCGATCAAACGGTTGCGCATATCGGGATCGCCGTCAAAAACTGTCATCCAAATACTAAAAAAACCTTCTGCAACGGCTAATTTTGCGGCGAATTCTCGAAGAACGGAATTTGCTGGATTATTCTCAATATCCGTTTTGGCATCTTCAGCTTTGAGCCATATCTGCATACGTTGGCTCACTCGATCCAACGCAACCTGTCTGCCATGGCTATCAAGTGTTTTGACCGGAACCTTGTCTAACCCGGTCAATGCTAACGTTGCCGCAACCATCGTCTTGAACCCTCCAGATATGGCTTCGGCAGATGGCTCAATCCTACCATCCGGGAGATAACGGAGTGCAAAGAAAGAGTTATCACGATCTGGCAGGATCGTCTGTGCCAGATCGACGTTTTTGTCCGATTTGGACGAGTTACAGTTGACACAAGCCAGAAGAAAGTTACTCCAGCACCCCACCAGATGTGCATATTCCGCCAGCCCCTTGGGCTGGATATGCTCCACGGCAAAGTTTGTATGAATCGGTCGCTCACAATAACTGCAATATGGGCCGAGCCGTGATACCAACTCTGGTTTGGCATCGCTATAATTTGAAAAATCGTCAGTTTGGGGCGATGAGCCACGACATACCGGCCTCATGTGTCAACTCCCCAGCTTGGCCGCACGCTTCATTTCCAGGAAAGCCTGGAATGCTGGGTTGTCCGCATAGGGCATCAACTCTTCAGCCAGATTGTTTTTAAACGCATCCAATCGATCTCTGGGAACGGCGGAACCTTGTTCCAGCATTTCAAGATAGCGTTGGGCCGTATTTTCCATTTCTTTATATCGTTGACTGACGTGAATACCATTAACCCCTTGAATACCCAGCGCGACTTCCTCAATCGATTTGTTTGCTACTTCAGCCGTGGGTTGGCCATCAAGGACGATCAACTCTTCACCACTACGCAACGATTGAATCAGGAACGGGGAGTGGGTGGTACAAAAAAATTGAATCTTGGGGAATACGCGCCGCAAATCTTCGATCACACCCCGTTGCCAGCGTGGATGAAGGTGCAAATCGAGTTCATCGACCAGCACTACCCCCGATGTTTCCTCCAGGACGGTGCGGCCAAACTGTGGATTCAGTTTGGCCGCCTTAAGCGCGATATCTCCCACCATGGCCAACATGGAGCGTTGTCCATCACTTAAATAGGAAAAAGGGAGTGTTCCTGTGGGCAATGCTACGATAACTTCTCCAAGGTCGGCATCGAAATAAAGATCAAGTGCCCCCTCAATGCAGGAAACCATGGCCTTTTTGACCGTCAGGAATACGGCTGGAACTCGATTGGATTGTTGATAGGTAATCCACGATTGTCGTGCAATCCAGCGTGTCAGATGGATGACCGAAAAATTGGGATCGATCGTGTTCCAATATTCAGACAGACGGGATTGATCCTCTTTGCGGACAATTTCCATGGGGTCAGTTATTTTGGATGAACCGTGTGGCTCCTGCCGCGACCTTCCGAGGCTATAGTAGGAGATGAGCGGCAAAGGGATGTTTGATCCATTGCGAATGGATTGAGCAGTCTTTTCGGCCATCTGCATGATGATGATTGTATCTAAAGTCCAATTTAAGCGGGACTTAGAAGTTTGTTCGATGGTCCAGGAGTGGTTCTGACCTCGAATCAGGCCAGAGGCAGAAACTTCACAGGGATAAACATGCTCCCACTGTATACTGGAATGAGACTCTCCATCTTCGTCACGATCATTGTGTTCAGATTTACGGAGCATCACCTCCTCAGGACGAATAGAACCGGCATCCTTACTCCCGATTCCTCTATGCCAAGCACCTGCTGCCACCCCCAGGGCATCAAGGACACTGGTTTTCCCAGTGCCGTTCATCCCCACGATCAGATTGAATTGGGGATGGAACATGAATTCACGGGATTTAAATCCCTTGAAATTTGTCACCGTCAGGCGGTCAATTCTCATGATGATCCTCTCAATGTCCTGCCATCATTCCGACCGTCCATAAAACGGTTATTCCCAGTTTGGAAGAAAGACCCCTTCCGGTTTCAGGAGTGCTGCGACCTCCTGGGCGATTTCGTGGAGCCGTTCTAAGGTGTTGGCTTCTACCCGTGCGACCAGGGCCGGTTGGGTATTGGAAACCCGCAACAACCACCACCCACCATCGCAACGGACGCGGACCCCATCGACATCGGAAAAATCGGAGCCTTTGTCCCGCTCCCCCTGGAGGATGCGTGCCATGACCTGGAATTTTTTCTCATCCGGGCAGTCGATGCGCAGTTCGGGGGTGGCATGAACTTCGGGGAGGTCGCTGAGACGTTCCGCCAGCGTGGCGGGGGACTGGGCAATGATTTCAAGGAGGCGCACCGTGGCATAGAGGGCATCATCAAACCCCAGGTAGCGGTCGGCGAAGAATAAATGGCCGCTCATTTCACCCGCCAGAGGGGCACCGGTCTCCTTCATCTTGGTTTTGATCAACGAATGCCCGGTTTTCCACATCAAGGGGTTTCCCCCCGCCTGGGCAATGGCATCAAACATCACCTGGGAACATTTGGCGTCGCCAATGATGGTGGCACCCGGACGGGTAGCGAGAATCTGGCGGGCGAACAGGATCATCATGCGATCCCCCCAGACGATTTTACCCTGATGGTCCAAAGCACCGATGCGATCCCCATCCCCATCGTAGGCGATGCCGATTTCGGCACCGGTTTCCTGCATACGCTGGCGCAGTTGATGAAGATTTTCGGGGAGGGTTGGATCGGGGTGATGGTTGGGAAAGCGACCATCGACCTCAGCAAACAGCACCTCGCCTTCGATTCCGGGAAGTTTTTCCAAAAGTTGCGGCGCAATGACACCACTGGCCCCATTGCCGCAATCCAAGACCACCTTGACGCGGCGGCCTGGTTTGAAGTCCACAATTAACCGTTGTAAGTAGAAATCGAGAATATCCGCTTTGTGGATGGCACCGCCGGGATGATCCTCAAAGGCTTCTGCCATGAGGGCTTGTTTGAGTTCCTGAATCTGGTCGCCATAGACGGGGCGGCTGGTTTTGACCATTTTCATGCCGTTATAATCGGGCGGATTATGACTGCCGGTGATCATGATTCCGGCGTCGGCCTTGAAATGATGCATGGCAAAATAAAGCCCAGGGCTGGGGACCAACCCGACATCATCCACCAGGGCACCCCCCTGGGCCAATCCAGCGGCGAGTTTTTCCGCCAGTTGCGGCGAGGAGAGGCGGCCATCACGACCGACCGCCACCCTGGGTGGAGTGACCAGGGAAAGTTCTTTGCGAAGACGGCTGGCGAAGATACGGCCCAGGTCGAATACCAAAGACTCGGTCAGATCTTTCCCGGCAACGCCCCGGATATCATATTCACGAAAAATGTGCGGATTGATTGCATTCATGGGTTAGCGGCCTACGCAGATATAGTGAAATCCAAGCTCTTTCATCAGAGCGGGTTCGTAGATGTTTCGTAAATCACAGAAGATATGGCCCTTGCCCGGTTGCGGTTTTAACAGTGTTTTCAAGCGGTCCAGTTGCAGGTTGCGAAACTGGTTCCACTCGGTGAGAATAATCAGGGCATCGGCATCCTTGCACGCCTCATAGGGGCCTTGAACCATTTCCACACCGGGAAGAAGCTGGGCTGCCCCCCGCATCCCTTCGGGATCATAAGCCCGTATGATCGCCCCCTGACGGAGCAGTGCCGGCAATATCGTCAGTGCCGGGGCATCCCGCAGATCATCGGTATTGGACTTGAACGTGAGTCCCAGGACTGCGAGTTGTTTGCCGGCGACCGTTCCCGACAGGGCACCGACGATTTTATCCACCATCCGCTCTTTTTGCAGGCGGTTGGCTTCGATGACCTGTTCGACGATTCCCATGGGCTGGCCATGTTCCCGGGCGGTTTTCACCAGGGCTTGGGTATCCTTGGGAAAACACGAGCCACCATAACCGGGGCCGGGTTGCAAAAACTGGCTGCCTATCCGTTGGTCCAACCCCATCCCTTTGGCGACGTGGTGAACATCCGCCCCAACCGATTCACAAAGATTGGCCAATTGATTGATAAAGGTTATTTTTGTCGCCAGGAAAGCGTTGGCGGCATATTTGGTCAATTCGGCGGTGGCAATATTGGTGATGAGTATGGGGGTTTCACTGAGATACAAAGGGCGATAAAGATTTCTTAAAACCTGGGCGGCCCGGTCCGATTCCACACCGATGACAACCCGGTCGGGTTTCATGAAATCTTCGATAGCGGCCCCTTCGCGTAAAAATTCGGGATTGGAGGCCATTTCAAAATCGGCCTCGGGGTTTTCTTCGCGGATGATCCGCGCCACCTGCTGGCCGGTCCCGACGGGGACTGTGGATTTGGTGACGACGACGGTAAATTTTTGAATGCCGCGTGCCACATCGTGTGCCGCCTGAAAAACATAGCGCAGATCGGCGGCTCCATCGCCCCGACGTTCCGGGGTTCCCACGGCGATGAACACTACGTCGCTGGCGGCGACCGCCTTGGCGGTATCGGTCTGAAAAAGCAACCGTCCTTCTCTATGGTTACGGGTGACCAGTTCTTCCAGCCCGTTTTCAAAGATAGGAATTTCCCCCCGATTCAGTCGATCAATCTTGGAGGCATCGCAATCGACACAGATGACCTCGGCCCCAAACTCGGAAAAACAAGCCCCGGAAACCAACCCGACGTATCCGGTACCGATCATGGTAATGCGCATGATTCACCATCCTTGGAGAGTCGTTTCAGGCACACCAACCCAGAGGCACCCCGGCAGCCGCACACCGGACACCAAGCCCTGAAACCAACGCCATGCCCTGAAGCGTCATGGATTGGTTTAGTTGTTTCTGGCCCCTTGGTTGACCCAATCGTGCAGGATCGATGTTTCACAGGAGGTCAACCGTTTGCGGTCGTGGGGCATACGGATGCCGGCGCGTCCTTCCACCAGGACGTTGAGATTGCTAACCATGGCATTGCCGGGGACGACGATGGGTCCGAAGCGGGTCCCTTTCATCAAGCCTTCGTAGGTCTCCAGGCTCAAACCGCTGGAGGTGACCCCGGGACCATTGCCCGAATGGCATTCCATGCAACGGATTTGCAGGATGGGACGAACATCCTCAGCATAGCTTAACTGCCCACGGTTTTCGGCATTGGCTACCCCGGTACATGCGAGGGTACCCCCCAGAAGAACCCATGCCCCAAGCATGGCCTTGCGAACGACAGACGACATGACACCTCTCCTCTTTAAATGGGATATTCCTGATTTTTAGTAGCATGAAATGAGGTCTGTGACAACACGGTTGTGCCCTGGAGAGTCAAAATGGTTGATGGTGACCGATGCCAATTGAAGGTTTGGACCTCCTTGCAAGGTCAATTTCTCAGAACATTGAAGCGAAGCTTCTTTCTTCATATACCTTTATTTTTATTGATAAATTTATAGATAAATCCTGGATTGAGAAAGTGTTTGGCACTCTGGGTGGTAGGATGGTCTGGAGCAACTCTTTCTAATAGTTCAAGAAAATTTTTTGCAATTCTTTCTTTTCCGATCATTTTAAAATAACGAACCATGAGTGCATTAAAGCCTGTAAACTCAGAAATATGGTACGTTTTTCTATCCTTGATGTGGAAAGAGAGATCAAACTTTCCATGAAAAATTTTTGGAACAATTTCCATATCGCCTTCATCCATTTTTTGATGGCAATGAGCAATTTTTGAAAATAAATAATCGGGGAATAATTCTATGCATTTTTCAAGTGTCTCGATAGACTTTTCTGTATTGTTTGAATAACTGTATGAAACAATAAGGTAATTATACAGCACTGGAAGGTCTGGATATTTCTGGATTAATTCTTGCAATCTTCGTATGACTTCGTGAGATCCCGAAGTCAATTTACCATAGATTCCGTCTAATTCATCACGCTCTGCTGTCGTGAGTTTATCGCTTTCATTGTTGGGCAATGCATCTTCAGTTATCTCAATGTCAATATACTCGTAATCTGGTCCCAATTCCTCCAAATCTTCAGGTGATAGCTCACCAGAAACCCCCCTTAACACGCTGAGATCGTCGTAACCAATTTTTTTAAATATTTCTTTTATTTTCTTTTGGTTATCGTAGGGTCCAGGGACAAATAATGGTTCACCGTCTTTTCCATATTCATAGCTTGAAGGACAAGCATCAGGATCAAAATTACCAAAAATCAACTTGACAGTTTTATATTCTTTATGCGGAGCAATTCCATATTGATGCGCAAATTCAACCGATCCTTCAATCAGTTTCCTGGCACATGCAGGGTGAATCGTTTCCATTCTTTGCGGATTCGTTTCAATCGCATATTGATATTCATGCTCTGAAATGATTCTAAGAAAAGAATCCTTTACGCCTAAACAATAGATATCGATAAGAAAAGAACCCAATGCAATGTCACCATTCAACATTTTTCTGCTGAAAAATACACTCCCAATTCCATCCTCATCCAGAGTTTCACTGACAAGGCACTCATGAACAGGTGCGTTGATAGCGGCATGGATGTTGCCGTAAGAACCCATCAATGTTCCTGGAGTATTTTTCTTTCGCGATTGTTTTTTCGCATTCTTTTTATTTCTCCGTTGTTGTAACCGCTTTTCCGAAAGAGACATTTTGGCATCCCCTGGTTGGTTGTGATAGACACTAAAGTATCATGAACTTGGTGATTGTTATGGTTGCGGGTGATCATCCAGGAGAGTGGTGGGATCAACCTCTGCAATTTTACCATCTTTCCAGATGCAAACGGTTCCTCCACACTGTCTGGTCCTTTCATAGGCTTTTTTTTGCGCTCGAATGAGTGCTGGAAGTGCCAAATCAAACAGATCTGGTTTGCTCAAGATTTCTTCATTGTTTGGACTCATGATTTTCCACCTTGTTCAATCCTGCGGGTTGTCCCTGAGGATGTATCATAAATGGACCAACGATCCACAACGAAACGATCGTGTGACTGAAAATTGATCCAGCCTGTTTGAACAGGTCGATTCCTCTTTGGCATAAGCCTATTTCCCCCGTGTGGCGATTTTACGAGGTTACGCTGGCTATGTCAGCAGATGATGGTGCTGGATAGCAAACCATCTGGCATCTTAAACAGGGGTTCATGGGGGGAGTGGAAACCAACGATGAAGCCTTTCAAACATTTTTTGTTGGTTGGCAAACAGGCCGGACGGGTTTAGATTTGTTGGGGTGGTTTGTTTGGTCTTTTGCGTGGGTGGATCAAGCAGGCTGTGGTGGTTCCTTTCAACTGGCGGTCAACGGGTGGGCTTCGATGATCCATGGCGTAGATAAAGCGGTTTTGGTTTTGGATGATGGCACCCGTTTCGATGGTATGGCCTGTGGTGCTGCGGGAGAAGAGGTCGGTGAGGTCTGTTTCAACACCTCGATGACGGGGTATCAGGAGATCATGAGCGATCCCTCCTATGCGGGTCAGATCGTCACCATGACCGCGCCCCAAATCGGCAACGTCGGGATCAATCCCGAAGATATGGAGTCGCGTCGCCCCTGGCTTAAAGGGTTCATTATCCGCGAATCTTCCCGTATCCCCTCCAACTGGCGTGCCAAGGAAAATCTGGCCGGATTCCTTGCCCGGTATAAAATTCCCGCTATCGAAGGGATCGATACCCGCCAACTAGTGGGGCTTTTGCGTGATCAGGGGTCGCGGCGCGGCGTGCTGTCTACAGTCGATTTTGATACCGCATCCCTGGTTGCCAAGGCCAGGGGATGGCCGGGGCTTGCCGGGATGGACTTGACCGGTGAGGTCAGTTGTGAAACCCCCTATCTTTGGCGGGATGGTCTGACAGCATGGAAAAAAAATGTTTGGCACCCCAGGGGTGAGGTGACTGGGGAAGGTCTCCCCCCCTGCAAGGTGGCGGTGGTGGATTATGGCGTCAAATATAATATATTGCGCAATTTGGTCTCGGCGGGTTGTGTGCTGAAAGTTTGGCCGACCCGCGTCGATGCTGGACAACTTCTGGATGGCGGTTTCGACGGTTTTTTCCTCTCCAATGGACCGGGAGATCCTGAGGCGGTCAAACATGGCATTCGTCTGATCGAACGGCTGTTGCAAACCGGTCTCCCGATATTTGGGATTTGTCTTGGCCACCAAATGCTTTCATTGGCCTTGGGGGCGAGTACCTCCAAAATGAAATTTGGTCACCGTGGCGGCAATCATCCGGTCAAGAACATTCGAACAGGTCTTGTCGAAATTACCGCACAAAATCATGGGTTTGTCGTAACGCGGGATTCACTGCCCAAGGAGGTATCGGTAACCCATGAATCCTTGTTTGATGGTAGTGTCGAAGGGATTGCCCACCATCGATTACCGGTCTTTTCGGTGCAATATCACCCCGAAGCCAGCCCCGGTCCTCACGATGCCCATTATCTTTTTGGCGATTTTGTGACGATGATGCGTCACGCCAAACATTCATGACCAGGTGACGGCTATGCCAAGACGGGACGATATCAAAAAAATCTTTATTATCGGTGCTGGGCCGATCGTCATCGGTCAGGCTTGCGAGTTTGACTACTCTGGGGCGCAAGCCTGCAAGGCCCTGCGCGAAGAGGGCTATCAGGTCGTTTTGGTCAATTCCAATCCCGCCACCATCATGACCGATCCCAATCTGGCCCATCGTACCTATGTCGAGCCGCTGACGGTGGAGGTTGTCACCCGCATTATCGAGCAGGAAAGACCCGATGCCCTGTTGCCCACCATGGGGGGGCAGACGGCCCTGAACTTGGCTATGAAGTTGGCGGAACTGGGTGTTTTGGAAAAATTGGGCTGCGAATTGATCGGGGCCTCCCGTGACGCCATCGCCAAAGCGGAAGACCGGGAATTATTCAAAAATGCGATGACCAAAATCGGTCTGGAGATGGCCCAGAGTGGGTTTGCCCATAATTGGGATGACGCTTTGGGGATCCATCAGCAGATCCCTTTCCCTCTGATCATTCGACCCAGTTATACCCTGGGAGGGACCGGGGGGGGGGGGGCTTACAACATGGAGGAGTACGAAACCATCGTCCGCCGTGGGCTTGCGGCATCGCCCACCGGCGAGGTGCTGATCGAAGAATCCCTAATCGGCTGGAAAGAATTTGAAATGGAAGTCGTCCGGGATCGGGATGACAACGCCATCATCGTTTGCTCGATCGAAAATATCGATCCCATGGGGATTCACACCGGCGACTCCATCACGGTGGCACCGGCACTGACGTTGACCGACAAGGAATATCAGGAATTGCGGGATGCCTCCATTGCCATTCTTCGGGAGGTGGGTGTGGATACGGGCGGTTCCAATGTCCAGTTTGCCATCAGTCCAGAAAATGGCCGCATGGTCGTCATCGAGATGAATCCACGGGTCTCCCGCTCGTCGGCTTTGGCCTCCAAAGCGACTGGGTTTCCCATCGCCAAAGTGGCGGCTAAGCTGGCGGTTGGGTATACGCTTCCAGAAATCATGAATGATATCACGGGTGTCACCCCCGCGTCCTTTGAACCCACCATCGATTATGTGGTCACCAAGATTCCCCGATTTACCTTTGAAAAATTTCCCCAGGCGGAAGCGACGTTGACAACACAGATGAAATCGGTGGGAGAGGCCATGGCCATTGGCCGCACCTTCAAGGAATCCATGCACAAGGCTTTGCGTTCCATGGAGACGGGGCTGGATGGTTTTGATCCCATCTTTGCGGCACAACCGTATGATTCCCAGGGGGAACGGGATGCCGCCTTGGAGCGGCAGCTTCATTTTGCCGGCCCTGATCGCATTCTTCTGGTGGCCGATGCGTTTCGGTGTGGCCGTTCGTTGGCCTGGATACACCAGGTGACGGCGATTGATCCTTGGTTTTTGGACCAGATTCAGCAGATTGTCGAAAAAGAGCGGTTGTTGTATGGGAGAAATCCTCAGGATCTTTCTCGTGAAAACTGGCTGGAACTGAAACGGATGGGGTTTTCCGATGCCACTTTGGCGCGCATCATGGGATCGCATGAGGCTTCGATACGGGCAGTACGTCACAGCCATGGGGTGAAGCCGGTATTTAAACGGGTCGATACCTGCGCGGCTGAATTTTCGTCGCAGACCGCCTATTTGTATTCTACCTACGAGGTGCAATGCGAAGCGGCCCCCAGCGACCGCCGCAAAATCATGATCTTGGGTGGTGGACCCAATCGCATCGGTCAGGGGATTGAGTTTGATTATTGCTGTGTTCATGCCGCGTTTGCCCTTAAGGAGGCGGGGTTTGAGACGATTATGGTCAATTGCAACCCGGAAACGGTTTCCACCGACTATGACACCTCCGACCGGCTCTATTTTGAACCGTTGACCCTGGAGGATGTCCTCAATATTGTTGAAATCGAACGTCCCCAGGGGATTATCGTCCAGTTGGGTGGTCAGACACCTCTGAAACTGGCCAAATCCTTGGAGGCTGCGGGTGCCCCCATCATTGGTACCAGTCCCGATGCCATCGACCAAGCGGAAGATCGGGAAAGATTTCAGGTGTTATTGGAGACGTTGGGGCTTAGGCAGCCGAAAAATGCCATTGCCCGTTCTGAGGCCGAGGCGATGGCCATTGCGGCATCGGTCGGTTATCCTATCGTGGTCCGTCCTTCCTATGTTTTGGGTGGCAGGGCCATGGAGATCGTTTATGCCGCAAGCGATCTGGAACGCTACATGCGCACCGCCGTGCGGGCATCCCCAGATCATCCGGTGTTGTTGGACCATTTTTTGAGCGATGCCATTGAAATCGATGTCGATTGTATCGCCGATGGTGACGATGTTTTGGTGGGTGGTGTCATGGAGCATATTGAGGAGGCGGGGATTCATTCGGGGGATTCCGCCTGTTCTCTGCCGCCGTATTCCATTGGTCAAGATCTCATCGAAGAGATTAAACGACAGACGGTTCTTTTGGCCAAAGCTTTGAAAGTGGTTGGCTTGATGAACGTTCAGTTTGCCATTTGCCAGGGGGCGGTCTATATTTTGGAGGTCAACCCGCGGGCGTCACGGACGGTACCGTTTGTTTCCAAAGCGACCGGGGTTCCCTTGGCCAAAGTTGGGGCGCGTATCATGGCGGGGGAACGCCTGGGTGCCATTGGTTTGGGGCGGGAGCCGCGATTTACCCATGTCGCGGTCAAGGAAGCGGTGTTTCCTTTTGAAAAATTTCCGGGGGTGGATACCGTTTTGGGACCGGAGATGAAATCGACCGGCGAGGTGATGGGATTGGCCGATTCTTTTGCCCTGGCATTTGCCAAAGCGCAGGAGAGTGCGGGGACCATTCTCCCCAGGCCGGGGGCCGGGGTGCGGGGGATGGCTTGTATCTCTGTCAAGGATGAGGATAAGAGTGCGGTTCTTCTACCGGCGCAAAGATTGGTCGAGATGGGATTTACGATTTGCGCCACCGAGGGTACGGCGCATTATCTGGGTATGGAGGGGCTTTTAGTCACCAAGATCCACAAGGTCAACCAAGGGCGACCCGATATTGTGGATATGATGAAAAATGGCGATATTCTGCTGGTATTCAATACCACCCAGGGTAAACAGGCCCTTGCCGATTCATTATCCTTGCGTCGTAGTGCCCTTTTGGGGCGGATTCCCTATTTCACCACCATTGCCGGGATGCGGGCGGCGGTGGCGGCCATGGCGGCCATTCAGGAATCGGGTTTTCGTTGCAAGGCTCTCCAGGATTATCATCAGGAAATTCAACACTGATCAATCAAGCCGCAGGTGGTTTGTATCATTTTTGGCATTGATCATCAACTGTTAAGGGTGGGTTTATCATGTCCCAAAGGACTCCTATGACCGTGCTTGGCGCGGAAAAACTTCGAGAGGAGTTAAAGCGGCTCAAGTCGGTGGAAAGGCCCCGTATTGTGGAGGCCATTTCGGTGGCGCGTGAGCATGGGGATTTGTCTGAGAATGCGGAATATCATGCTGCCAAGGAGCAGCAATCCTTCAACGAGGGGCGGATCAAGGAGTTGGAAACCAGTTTATCTTCGGCTGAAATTATCGATCCCTCTCGGATTCAATCCAGCAAGGTGGTTTTTGGGGCCACGGTCACGGTGGCCGATGTCGAAACGGATGAGGAGGCCACTTATCAGATTGTCGGCGTTGACGAGGCGGATTTGGACCAGGGGATGATTTCCATTACCAGTCCCATGGCGCGTGGGATGATTGGCAAGGAGGAGGGGGATCAGGTTCAGGTTCATGCTCCGGGTGGTCTACGTCGGTTTGAGATCATTGAAATTCATTATCGCTGACCATGAACCATGGTCAAACGTCGTCCTTCCAGTGGTCGTTGGTTGCGTGAACATCACAGCGACCCTTTTGTTCTTCAGGCGCGGCGTGATGGTTACCGTTCTCGGGCTGCCTATAAGCTGTTGGAATTGAATGGTCATGCCATGGTGGGGAGTTCCGGGCGGTTGTTGGCACCGGGGATGACGGTGGTGGATTTGGGATCGGCTCCTGGGGGTTGGTGTCAGGTTGCGGCCAATCTGGTGGGTCATTCGGGTCGGGTGGTGGCGATGGATCTTTTGGTGATGCCGCCGCTGGAGGGGGTGTTTTTCATTCAGGGTGATTTTCTTGGGGAGGCGGCGTTGGAGGATCTTGGCCGTGCGATTCATCCGCGTCGGACGGTGGATGTTGTGTTGTCGGATATGGCACCCAATATGACGGGGATTGCGGCGGCGGATCAGACTCGTGGTGAGTTATTGGCTGAAGCGGCCCATGATTTTGCGCGTCAGACTTTGCGGGCGGGTGGATCATTGGTGGTCAAGGTGTTTCAGGGGCCGGGATTCCATGAAACGGTACGTCGTGCCCGTTTGGATTTTGATCGGGTCAAGGTGATCAAACCGCAGGCCAGTCGGGATCGGAGTGCGGAGCAGTATTTGGTGGGGGTGGGGTTTCGTGCGGCTCCGTGAGATTTGGGCTATTGGGCGTTTGCCGATTCCGTGCTAGAGTCGGAGCTGTGACGTTATTGAAATTGAATTCAATTATTAAAAGAAAAAAGGGGTTGGGGGGTTTGGGGAAAAAAATTGGGGGATAAAAAAAACTAAAAAAAAAATTTAAAAAAAAAAAAGGGGGGGGGGGGGTTTCCCCCCCAGGGTTTTGATTTTAAACAAAAAGCTCCCTTTTCCGTTTTTGAATTTGGTTTTGAATTGAAACAAAGTCAAAAGCAGGGCATGGAAACCTTTTTGTTTCAATTCAAAAACAAAGTCAAAACCCTGGGGGCAATTCCCCAGACCCCTTTTTTCTTTTAATAATTTTAAGGTCCGGGGATTTTTTCTCCCCTAAGGTATCACCTACCGTCGCGCCCAGTACCCATGGAGGACCATGAAAATTCTTGATACTGCCCTGACCTTTGATGATGTTCTTCTGGTTCCCGCCTATTCCGATATTTTGCCGCGCAGCGTCGATTTATCCACCCGGTTGACACGAGAAATTCCCTTGAGTATCCCCCTGGTATCCGCCGCCATGGATACCGTGACCGAAAGTCGCGCCGCCATCGCCATGGCCCAGGAAGGTGGCATGGGGATCATCCATAAAAATATGTCCGTCGCCGAACAGGCGGATCAAGTGCGGGCCGTCAAGCGATTCGTCGCCGGATTGGTCGTCAATCCCTGGACTATTCTCCCCCAGGCCCCGTTGCGTGAAGCCCGGCGCATCATGAGCGAACACAGCATCAGCGGTATTCCAGTGACCCGCGAGGATGGCGTGTTGCAGGGGATTTTGACCAATCGGGATGTCCGTTTTGCTTCGGATGAAAGCCAAGTCGTTTCAGAATTGATGACCCAGGGGGATAAACTGGTGACGGTCCAGGAAGGGGTCTCCATGGAAGAGGCGAAACGGTTGCTGCATCACCATCGTATTGAAAAGCTGCTGGTTGTGGATCAAGGTTTTCGTTGCGTGGGGCTGATTACCGTCAAAGATATTGAAAAGGCCCAGACCAACCCCTTTGCCTGCAAGGATCGTTCAGGTCGTTTGCGGGCCGGAGCGGCGGTTGGGGTGGGAGCGGATGGACGCAATCGGGTGCAGGCTCTCGCAGAGGCGGATGTGGATGTCATTGTGGTGGATACCGCCCATGGCCATTCCAAAGGGGTGTTGGAAACCGTCTCTTGGATCAAGAGCCATTTTCCCCAGTGCCAAGTGATCGGAGGCAATGTGGCGACGGCTGAAGCGACCCGTGCCCTGATCGAGGCGGGTGCCGATGCGGTCAAGGTGGGGATTGGGCCGGGTTCCATCTGTACGACGCGGATTGTCGCCGGAGTGGGGATACCCCAGATCACCGCCGTGTCTCAGTGCGCTGCCGAGGCGGACCGTTATGGGATTCCGGTGATCGCCGACGGGGGGATCAAGTTTTCCGGGGAAGTGGCCAAGGCGATTGCCGCCGGTGCCTCCTGCGTCATGATGGGTTCGATGTTCGCCGGCACCGACGAAGCCCCTGGGGAGGTGTTTTTATACCAGGGTCGTTCTTATAAAACCTACCGTGGTATGGGATCCCTGGGTGCCATGGCGGATGGTTCCAAGGATCGTTATTTTCAATCCGATGTGGATATCCATAAACTGGTCCCCGAGGGGGTCGAAGGGCGTGTCCCTTACAAAGGGCCGTTGGCCCCCCTGATCCACCAGATTCTTGGTGGGGTTCGCTCGGCCATGGGGTACACCGGTTGCCCCGATATTCATACTTTACGTACCAAACCGGAATTTGTCCGCATTACCAGTTCAGGATTGCGGGAATCCCACGTTCACGATGTCAATATCACCAAAGAAGCTCCCAATTATCGATTGGATTGAATCCCCCCATGACCGACGCCATACATGCCGAAAAATTTTTAATTCTGGACTACGGATCGCAATATACCCAAATCATCGCCCGACGGGTTCGGGAATGCGGGAGTTATTGTGAAATTCACCCCTGGTCGATGGATGACCAGGCGATCCGCGCATTCAACCCCTTGGGGATTATCCTTTCCGGCGGGCATCGTTCGGTCTATGACACCGGCGCACCCGATTTGCGCCAGGCGGTTCTTGAACTCAAGGTGCCGGTTTTGGGGATTTGTTATGGGATGCACCTGTTGGCGCGGGCGTGTGGCGGTGTGGTCCAGGCGTCCGACAAGCGTGAGTATGGGGCGGCGCAATTACATGCCACTGGCGAGGAGACCCATCGAAAGCCGCTTTTTGGCCATTGGTTTCAGGAGAATCGTGGCCCTCAGGTCTGGATGAGCCATGGTGATCATGTGGTCGAGGTGTCCCAAGAATTTGTCGTGACGGCGTTGAGCGCGGGGGGGTTGGTTGCTGCCATCGAATCGACGACGCGCGAGGTTTATGGAGTCCAGTTTCACCCCGAAGTGGATCATACGGAGAATGGGGCGGCTTTGATCAACCGGTTTGTGCGGGATGTTTGTGGTGGTCATGGTTTGTGGACCGCTTCTGGTTTTATTGACTATGAGATTGCCGCCATCCGTGACAAGATTGGCTCGGACCATGTGGTCTTGGGGCTGTCGGGGGGGGTGGATTCTTCGGTGGTGGCGGCCTTGGCCCATCGGGCTTTGGGGGAACAGTTGACCTGTGTGTTTGTGGATAATGGTTTGCTGCGTTTGCACGAGGGGGAGGAGGTCATGGCCACCTTTGCCAAACACATGGGTGTCCGGGTGTTGCACATTCAGGCCCAGGATCGATTTTTGGGACGGTTGGCGGGGGTGACCGATCCTGAACAAAAACGCCGTATCATTGGGCATACGTTCATTGAAGTGTTTGAGGAGGAGGCGGGGAAGATTCCTGGTGTTCGCTGGCTGGCTCAGGGGACGATTTATCCCGATGTCATTGAATCGGCTGGGGGAAAGACGGGTGTGGCGACCAATATCAAGTCGCATCATAATGTGGGGGGATTGCCGGAACGGATGGGGTTGAAACTGTTGGAGCCGTTGCGGGAATTGTTCAAGGACGAGGTACGCCAGGTTGGACTGGAACTGGGGTTGCCCAGGGAGATGGTGTTTCGTCATCCTTTTCCGGGGCCGGGGTTGGGTGTTCGTATTCTGGGTGAGGTCAGGAAAGCATTTGCCGATGTGTTGCGGCAGGCGGACCATATTTATATGGAGGAACTCCACCAATCGGGCCATTATGAAAAAATTGCCCAGGCGTTTGCAGTTTTTTTGCCGGTCAAGAGCGTTGGCGTCATGGGAGATGGGCGGACCTATGAGCATGTCATCGCCTTGCGGGCGGTGGCGACGCGGGATTACATGACGGCGGATTGGTATCCCATGCCGGTGGACTTGTTGAAAAAAATATCCAATCGCATCATCAACGAGGTCCAGGGAATTAATCGGGTGACCTATGACATCACCTCTAAACCGCCCGGGACTATCGAGTGGGAGTGATGGGAGGAATGGATGGGAATGCTGGCCCCAGGGCAATTGCATTTGGAATCCCTTGACATTAGGGCGTGTTGATATCCGATAATTTGAGACACACCCTAGAAAATTATTAAAAGAAAAAAGGGGTCTGGGGGATTGCCCCCAGGGTTTTGATTTTGTTGTTGAGTTTAAAAAAAATGTTTCCATGTTCCGCCTTTGATTTTCGTTTTTTAATTTAAATAAAAATGTTTTTATATTTAAGCTTTCAGTTTAATATCGAAAACAAAGTCAAAAGAAAAAATGGAAGCTTTTTATTTAAAGTCAAAACCCTGGGGGCAATCCCCCAGACCCCTTTTTTCTTTTAATAATTTATTATTTCCGAGGCATTTGGACGTGCCAATTTCAAATGCGATTGTCCTGATGCTAGCCCTGGATTTTCCGATGCGAAGGTCGATTATCGTTGGGGCATTGCTGTGACGGATATCTCCTTGGCGGATCAGTTGTTCGGTTTGGCGAAAAGGCTCTTCCCCATCGGTCGCAGCCTGACGGGTCATGGCGTCCGGGAAACGCTGGGAATCATCAAGGAGTATCTGCCGGATCTGAACATTCATGAAGTCCCCACAGGGACGCCCTGTTTTGATTGGACGGTGCCGGATGAGTGGAATATTCGGGATGCGTATGTCCTGGATCCCACGGGGAAAAAAATCATCGATTATCAAAATAACAATCTTCATGTAGTGGGTTATTCGGTACCGAAAGACCAGACCGTTTCTCTGGAAGTGTTGCAATCGCACCTCCACTCATTGCCGGATCAGCCTGATGCCATCCCGTATGTCACCAGCTATTACCGAAAAACCTGGGGATTTTGTCTCACCCATACGCAAAGAAGCCAACTGACGTCGGGGGACTATCGGGTTGTTATCGACAGTGATCTCGGTCCGGGATCCATGACGTTTGCCGAATGGATCTTGCCGGGGACATCCAAGAGAGAAATCCTTTTTTCTACCAATATTTGTCACCCATCCATGGCCAACAATGAGATTTCTGGACCGGTGGTTGTCACGTATCTGGCGCGGTGGTTGATGCAACAAAAAGATCGTCGCTATACCTATCGCATTCTTTTTCTCCCAGAGACGATCGGTTCCATCTATTATCTCAGCAGACATCTGCAACACCTGCAAGAACATGTCATCAGTGGTTTTGTGGTCTCCTGCGTTGGTGATGATCGGTGCTATTCTTTCATCCCTTCCAGCAGTGGTGATACTCTGGCCGACCGTATCGCCCGCCATGTACTCAAACACCACACCCCCACCTTCAACCATTATACTTTTCTGAGTCGCGGCAGTGATGAACGGCAATATTGCAACGCCAGAATTGAACTTCCCGTCGTTTGCATACTCCGAAGTGCCTACGGCAAATATCCCGAATACCACACCTCCCTGGACAACCTTGCGTTGATTAGCCCCGAAGGGTTGCATGGTTCTTACCGGGCGTTGCAACGCGCTATCCTCTGTCTTGAACAGAATGAAACATTACGGAATACTGTTTTGTGCGAACCCCAGTTGGGTAAACGCGGACTTTATCCCACGCTTTACATGAGGGATAAGGGGGCGTATGTTCAAAATATGCGTCATATACTGGTCTACGCCAACGGAAAAAAAGATCTGTTGACCATTGCTGAGTTGATCGGACAACCCATGTGGGAACTCCTGGAAATTGTTTCCGAATTGAAAAAACAGGGATTGCTTGAGGTGGTCCCTGGGACGTGATCCCATGAAGGTGCTGACGTGTTGAACGAACTGCAATTGTATGATGCCATCGCAAGGGTGCTGAACGATCATGATGAACGTATCGTCATCCATTCATCATTGATCCATTTTCGCCTACCCTGGAAACAACTCAAATGGCCGCTGATGGGGGCGTTCAGGCGATTGATCCAACAAGGGCGTACACTGATCATCCCTTCGTTTACGCTCAGTTTTTGCCGGGGTCAACCCTACCATTATCTGCATTCCCCCTCGGAAACGGGTATTGTGGCCGACTGGTTCATGGAACTTTACGAAAGTCGCCGCAGTGCGCATCCCATTTATTCTTTTGTTATTGCGGGACCGGATCGTGATCGCCTGCTGCGGCAAAAAGGAAAAACCACCTGGGATCCAGAATCCCTGTTCGGTTTGTTTCAAAAAGAAAATGTCCGTTTTGTTATGTTTGGCGTTGGATTGGACGCATGTACTCAGATCCACTATTACGAAGAAGAGGCGCAGGTACCCTATCGCTATTATAAACCATTCCAAGGCTTGGCCAACTTTGGATCGGGTCAGCATGAAACTATCGCCATGATGTATGCGCGCCACATCGATTCTGTGGGACGGGTGCAGTTTGGCATGGTGGGCGAGCGATTATTGGCAAAAGGTTTGGTAGACGGTCACCCTTGGCAGGGAGGATCGATCCAGGCTTATGATTGTGAAAGTCTTGCCCTGGTCACACGGGAACTCATTGAATCGGATCCCTATGTGTTTATGGGGAGTGACAGGATCAAGGCGCGGTATGCGGTAGAACGTAAAAAACAGCGACAACAATCCAAACCCATCAAGATTGCATTGTTGGGTACTCACAACCTGGAGTTTTTGAAGTCGGCGTTGATGGCAGCCATGGAACGGGGTATTCAGAACCAGGAAACGGTTGTTACTATCCCCCCCGTTGGTCAACTTTACCAGGAGATCATCAATCCAGCATCTGCCCTGGCACATTTCAAGCCCGATTTTTCTTTTTTTACCGACCGGCTGGAAGATGTGTTCAAAGTCCATGCCCTGGTGCCAGGTCTGGATGCAAATATGGAGGTCGTTACGCTCTATTTGCAGATGATCCGGCAGTTTGCCACGGGTCACACTGGGGTGATATACGTCCACGAATTCATATCTGTCACCATCCCACCGGAGGATGGTGCTGATGGGATGAATCCCCACGGGATCCGGGCATTGGTTGAGAAAGCCAACCATCTGTTGCATGAAACATTGGAAACTGTGGAACATGTTTTTCCATTCAATCTGCAACAAGTCATCTCCGCATTCCATGGACCGGAGATTTTTGACCCACGGCTATGGTTTCTGGGTCGTTTTCCCTATTCCCAATCTTTTTCTATATCCCTTGCAGAACGTTACTTGGGAATGGTTCTGGCCATGACTGGTCGTACAACGCGCATGCTCATTCTGGATTTAGACAATACATTATGGGGGGGGGTGTTGGGCGAAGATGGCCCGGAAGGGATTCAACTGGGGGGAGACTATCCAGGCAACGCTTTTCTCCATTTTCAAAAAACGATTATTCAACTGATGCAACGGGGTATCGCCTTGGCTGTGGCCAGCAAGAATGATGAAAGTCACGCCTTGGCGACGATGAATAGCCTGAAAAACATGGTGATTCGCCAGGAACATTTGGCCACATGGCGGATCGATTGGAATGAAAAGTGGAGCAATGTTGCGGAAATGGCGGCTGAAGTGGGACTGGGACTGGAACATCTGCTTTTTGTGGACGACAACCCGGTTGAACGGGAACGTATGCGGATGAATCTGCCCGAAGTCAAGATTGTCGATCTTCCCGAGGATCCGGCGCGTTATGCGGCAACCCTGTTGGCGCAACCCTGGCTGGCCTGTGTTCAATTGACCGGTGAAGATCGCGCACGAGCCGGTCGCTATGCTTCCAAGAAAAAAATGGAACTGGAACGCCGGCATTTTACCAATCATGAGGAATTCTACGCGACCCTCGAACCCAAACTTCATGTCGTTCCCCTTCAATCCGACAACATGGCCAGGGCGGTGCAATTGATTCATAAAACCAATCAGTTCAATACCACCGCCCAGCGTTTCACCCAGGGAGAGCTGGAATGGATGCGACAGCAGAATCGGGAAGTGTTGGTTCTCGGACTGGAAGATCGTTTTTCCGAATTTGAACATATCGGCTTGGCGTTGGTTCATTGGGGAAGGCCGGCTGTCGATTGTCTTACCATTGATCTTTTTCTGCTTTCTTGTCGCGTGCTGGGCCGTGGCGTAGAGAGTGGTTTTCTGGCATGGCTGGCAAACCGGGCCTCAGAGAAGAAATTCAAACGGATTTATGGGTTGATTGTCCATGCGCCACGCAATACTCCTGTCCGGGATGTGTACCAGAAACATCATTTTTCCCGCATTGACGACAGTGAAACGTGGGAGTTGATTCTGGGGCCGTCAAATCCAAAAATGCCGGCCTGGATGACATTGATCGATAAAACAGGAACCCCTCCCCATGAATGAAACAGTGAACCGCCATGATTCGGATATTGCGATCGGTGATCGGGTTTGTTTCACATGCCGTTTTTCAGATGAGATTCTGCAAAATTTTTCCCGATTGGGTGGAGACGGGGTCTTCTTGTTTCCGATCTTGGGTGGGACAGCCCCCTTGCAACGGAACACGATGCCGGTCCATTTCATCTCTCTGCCTTTGTCGGCCATTGCCGGAATGATGCTTCCAGGATACAGATTTTTGGATGTGGATTGTCACATACACGCCGTTCATCCCGCATTTTATGACCAGGAAGTCACCTATTCCGCCCGGGTTGTCGGCAAGGACGACCTTTCTCGAACCATCATGTTGCGCACGATTGCATTTCATCAAACCCGTCTATTTTTTACCGCGCAACACGCCTTTCGTGTGATGGAGGAACTTCCCAGGGCATGGGCACCCCATGGTGGCCAGGATCGTTTCATTCCGCGTACCTCAGGTGTCCGCACCGTCCTGATCACTGGCGTTCGGGGAGGTATTGGTTCGGCCATGGCATTGTACCTGGCCGGCAAAGGTTTCAATCTTGTCGTGACTTCGCGACCGGAACCCAACATCGCTGATGAAGCGATAATCCAACGTTGCCGGGAATATGGTATCACGGTCGAGTGGATTGCGGCAGATTTGGGGGGGGGCACGGAGGGATGGATGTCCCTAGTGGAACGGATTGCACATGGCGGTGACATTACCGATCTGATTCATGTCGCTTCGCCGCCGGTCCATGCTTCCGCCTGCGAATTATTGCATGTCAATTATGTTGCCCTGAAAACCCTTTCCGAGGCCTTGTTGCCCCATATTCTGGCGCGTCAGGAAGGGCAGATACTCATGCTGGGTTCCAGTGCCGTGCAGTCGATACCCGAGGGATGGGAGGATTATACGGCGGCAAAGGCGGCTGCATCTCATTATATTGCCGGTTTGAACGACCGCTTCGGAACCTGTGGATTCATCGGGTGGGTTCTGGCTCCAGGTCGTGTCAATACTGGGTTTATCAAAGAATGGCATCACCCTGATACCCCATCTCTGCAACCGGAGCAAATTGCCGAAGCGGCCTATGCTTTGTTGTGCGGTCAGCATGGAACCGACGGCGGATATCTTTGGCTGGAACCCCAGATTCCCGAACGTCTGGGACGCTTCGGATTCTATGACTCGGAGATGCGGGCTTCTTTGGAACCGGATCGATCTGCCCGTTCATCGCCCTCGGTGGGAACGGTCCAGGAAACGGATATCGATGGACTCTTTCGGCAGTTTTTCAAACTTACCTCCTCCGATAATATTGCGTCGGCACGGGTTGGCGAATCACTTTATTGGGATTCTTTGCGCCATATCGAGTTCATGCTTTTTTTAGAAAAGAATATGGGCCTGACATTCAGTTCAAAAGACATTGATCGTACCAAAAGATATTTGGATCTGGTATCGTTAATCGCTGAAAAAAGAAAATCTGAATCGTAACTTCGGTTGGGGGCGTGGTTTCGACTTGTTGGAAAAAGACGGGAAAACCCATTGGCACCATTTGGTCGGCGAGACGCTGAAAGTGTTGCTGGAGCCTGTTGGCATCGAGGTACGGACGGAAGTTCCAGTCGTTCCCGCCCCACCCATTGCGGATCTCATTCTGATTCAGCGCAAAGAGGTTGGCGCAAGGGGGTGGACCCAAGAACAACGTCTGCGTCTGGCGGATGGGTTGCGCGATCTTGATGCGGATCAGGTTTTGGTTGAATTGAAGATCACCGAAAGTCTGAATGAAAAAACCCTCACATGGCTTTCGTTGTATGACGCCTTATATTTGGACACGGTAGGATTGGAACGCCATCAATTGAAGAGCGTGATCATCAGCGCGATAACGCCTCGGAAGGAATTTTTGGCAAAGCATTTTTTCCGGCCTGTTGGACCTGTCGGTGTTTATGAAAGCGTTCCTCCCTGGGGCGGTGTTGTCCGATTGATTTTTCTGAACGAATTGGCCGATGAAGTCCATAATGCTCCCCTGAAATGTTTTGCCAGCCGCCAAGCGGAACAAAAGAAGGCGTTTGAGACGATAGAACATGCTGGGTTGTTCAAACTTTCCGTGGCATTTGGTCAGATTGTCGTCGGTTTATGGAGACTAAAAATGAAAAGTGTCTTGAATAGTCCTGAGATGGAAGGGATCACGCCAGGGTACGTGATGCAACTCGGGAAAGAATGGTTCGAATCCATGGTGGATGCAACGCCAGAAGAGGAACTTTTTTCCTTGCCGAAATTGAAGCATCGATTGATCCAAGAACATCGGGATGGCGCACGGGATGGCGCACGGGATGGCGAAAAAAAAGGCAAGGCAGAAATGCTGACGCGCCAGTTGCAACGTCGCTTCGGCGATCTCCCCACCTGGGCCTACGAAAGTCTTTCCAAAGCCGATCTCTCCTCCTTGGAAGAATGGAGCCTTCGCATCTTTGACGCCCAGTCTCTGGACGAGGTTTTTTCGGGCAGGTCATGATGTGACTGAATTGGTGGGGTTGAATCCTGGACAATCCGAAGATTGGGGGAGTGGTTTCGATTTGTTGGAAAAAGACGGGAAAACCTATTGGCACCGTTTGGTCGGTGAAACGCTGAAAGTGTTGCTGGAGCCTGTTGGCATCGAGGTACGGACGGAAGTTCCAGTCGTTTCTGCCCCACCCATCGCGGATCTCATTCTGATTCAGCGCAAAGAGGTTGGCGCAAAGGGGTGGACCCAAGAACAACGTCTGCGTTTGGCGGATGGGTTGCGCGATCTTGATGTGGACCAGGTTTTGGTTGAATTAAAGATCACCGAAAGCTTGAATGAAAAAACCCTCACATGGCTTTCGTTGTATGACGCCTTATATTTGGACACGGTAGGATTGGAACGCCATCAATTGAAGAGCGTGAT
>PEAO01000022.1:376-36492 GCA_002753615.1 Magnetococcales bacterium DCbin2 | reverse complement strand
AAAGTCAAAAGCAAAGTCAAAAACAAAGTCAAAACCCTGGGGGCAATCCCCCAGACCCCTTTTTTCTTTTAATAATTTATCCTAAAAAAGGAAAGCTTGTGCGGTTATCGGATCAGGATATCGAGCTTGCGATTCAACAAGGCCGGATCACTATCGATCCCATGCCCCCAGAGGCCTGTTTTGGATCGTTTTCGGTGGATGTGAGTCTGAGCAATGTGTTTCAAACATTCCGACACGTTAAAATACCATTTTTAAATCTTTCCGATCAGGAAAGTCTGTATGGCGTAACCGAAGAGTGTATGGAAAAATTGACCATCGCCGATCATGAACAATTTTTTCTCCATCCTGGAGAATTTGCCCTGGGAATGACCCGGGAACGGATCCAAATCGCCGATGACCTGGTGGGTTGGTTGGATGGGCGCAGCAGTCTGGCCCGGGTGGGCTTGATGGTCCACATCACCGCCCATTCCATCGACCCCGGTTGGGATGGACATATCACCTTTGAATTTTTTAACGCCGGTCGTCTCCCCCTGGCACTCAATCCTGGACTGCGCATCGGTGCTATCTCCTTTGAAACCCTCTCCACCAAGACCACGCGCCCTTATGGTGCTAAAAAAGGGGCCAAATACTTCCGCCAAAAATCCCCCCTTCCCAGTCGCATCCAACAAGAATTAAAAGGTTCTCCCTTAAAGTCGGAAAAATGATGACAATCTCCGTCCTAAAGGGAGACAAGGGCGTTGTCTTATGGACGTGCAGGTTCTATCATGACCGCGTTCCACCGGGTTTTGTCTGTTGTCCGCTTTAGAAAAAAGAGTCCATTCGTATGCCCGCCAAACCGGATCTTCTCGCTTCCATCACCCTCCTCTACGTTGAAGATGACCCCGATATCCGTGTGCAGATGGTCAAATTTCTCTCGCGGCGCATCCAACACCTAGTGATCGCCGAAAATGGGCGGGATGGCTTGGACAAGTTTTTGGCGCATCATCCCGATATCGTCGTCACCGATATCATGATGCCCGAAATGGACGGTCTGCAAATGGCCAAGGCGGTCCGAGAAAAAAATCGGGATATCCCCATCGTCGTCATGACAGCACACAATGATGATGAATATTTCATTAAATCTATTGACCTGGGGATTGATCGTTATGTCCTTAAGCCGACCAACCCCAAATTTTTGATCGAAGCGGTCGAAAAATGTGCGCAACTTCTCGTCAGTAAGCGTCAACAAGAAGAGGCCAACCGCTATGTCCGTTTCCTCCTCGATGCCCAACCCAACTTCCTCATGGTCATCACCGGCGGTTACGTGGAATACATCAATCAAGCGTTCCTTGATTTTCTTGGATTCTCTTCCGTGGACCATTTCCGAGAGCGCGTGGATAATGCCGGCAATCTTCTGTTTACCGCCGAGGGGAAAAATATTGACGAAGAAGGGTGCTGGCTCAACCTGCTGGTTAAAAACCCGGAAAGATTTCCCATCATTTATCTCAAGAGCCAACTTTTGGAAAATTTGGTCCCCTTCGCCCTGAAAACCAACTCTTTGTATGAACAAGACCGCCACCTGTTTTCGTTTATCGATATCACCTATATCGAAAATGAAAAACGGCAGTTGGAGACCCAAGCTTTTACCGATGCCCTGACCGGGGTATGCAACCGCGCACGCTTGCAAGGGGTATTGGAGGGAGAATTACACCGAAGCCGTCGTCATAATCTCCCCATCTCCATCATTCTTGGCGATATCGATCATTTTAAACGGGTTAATGACACCTATGGCCATCAGGTCGGTGATGATGTATTGAAAAAATTTGCCAGACTTCTCCGTGAGAACGTCCGCGCCGAGGATATCGTCGCCCGTTGGGGTGGTGAAGAATTTATGGTGGTTTCTCCCCTCAGCGATATCAAAGCCACCGGCCTGCTTGCAGAAAAATTACGCCGCATCATCGAATCGGAAACCTTTCCCAGAGTTGGCAAGGTAACGTGTAGTTTTGGCATCTCCCAAGCCCGCAGGGAGGATTCCATCCGCACACTCACCGAAAGGGCTGATAAGGCGTTGTACAAAGCCAAAACCAACGGGCGCAATCGCGTTGAAAACGACGCTTGATCCCGATGTTCCCTTGGCAACACGGGACTATTTCAACCCCGATGTCACTTCGCGGGAAATCAAGATTTCAACGCGATGATTTTTTTCTGGATCATCCACATCGGCACTGCTCGCCTTTGGAAAATAGTGTCCCATACCACGCACCTGAAGCTTGGTTGGATTGACTTCCCCTTCTCCGATCAAAAAACGGACGACAGCCGCCGCTTCGGTGGCCGATTGATCCCAACTGCTGGGGAATCGTTTGGGATCCGATTCAACCCCCGTGTGCCCTTCGACCCGAATCAGATTCGGTGTCCCATTGATCAAGTTGGCCATTTGCAACAGCATGGTCTTGGCCGATGGGCTGAGTTTGGTGGTACCCGGCAAAAACAAGGCGTTGTTACTGATGGGCATCAAAAACCCTTCATCGGTCTCTATCAACTCCGCATCACCCTGGTCTCTGGTTTTCGATAGAATGACCTGCAACTTTTCCTTGAGTTGAATCAGGATGATTTCCTGCTGATACTCGGTCGCAATGAAGCTTTCCCCAGTGGGCAAGGCGTTGATGAGTTGCACCTGTTGCACACCAAAGGCATCCTTGAGCGAACCGGACGCCTCCTTGAATCGTGTTTTATCGATGGTTGACATAGAGACCAGCAAAATAAAAAAGGTCAACAGCAGGGACATCAGATCCCCAAAAGTGAGGAGCCAAGCGGGAGCCCCTTTTTTACACGGAGGACAACCAGCCATGTGCAATCCTTTCAAACATTCGATGGTGATGAAAATTCCGTTATGCGAAACACAACACTTTTAGTCAAAATTCCGGTGAACCGGGGGGACCGCCGAAGCCAGGGAAATTTGCATCATCCGCGGATTCATCCCTTTTTGAATACCAACCAAACCATCGATCACCATTTTCCGCACAACCTGCTCCCTGACACTATAGGCTTTGAGCTTGACTGCGATGGGAATTGCAACCAAGTTGGCAAGGAAGGCACCATAGAATGTGGTAATCAACGCGACCGCCATGGCCGGTCCAATTTTTGAGGGATCGCTCATATCGGCCAACATCTGCACCAGACCAATCAATGTCCCGATCATACCAAAGGCAGGGGCGGCCTCAGCGATCCCTTCGTAGATGGAGATCCAGCCAGAATGCCGCTCGTTGAGATAGTCCAGCTCCTTGTTCAGCACCGACTCCAGGAAATCCGGGTCGGCACCATCGACACACAGATTGATGCCAAGCTGAAGAAAACTGTCGTCAACTTTGATTTTCTCCAAGGCCAAAATACCATCTTTTCGCGCCATATTAGCCAAAGTCGCCATTTGCGTGACGTACTCCTCGGGATTTTTGGCCTCATTCATGATGGACTTCATAAAAATCCCCACGGAACCAAACACTTCCTGCATCTGATGTTTGATGAACATGGTACAGATCGTACCGCCAAACACGATGATGATACTGGGCACATCGACAAAGAGCATGAATGATCCGCCCATGAGAATAGCCCAGCCCATCAAGCCAAAGCCAGATACCAAGCCGATAACAGTCGCTATATCCATTGCCCATTCCCAATGATGATATTAATATTTTGTTTGATTCCAAAAACAGATGCTGCGGTCGTTTTCATATAACCGTCATTTTTTCTTGTGTTTCGCACGATTTCTATCCATTTTGGCAGCCCTGGATCGTTTGATCAGCAGGTGGACAGTCAGAAAGATGGCGGCGATCAGGAACAAGACGATGATTGCCCAGGTCCGCTCCGTTTCGTCGATGCTTTCCAAATAACCCTGTGATGCATAATACAAGCGGGTTTCATTCATGATCGGAACCCTTCGGATGTGGTACGTGGATTGAACGGTCCGGCAGCCTTGCATTCACCAACCAAGCAAAAATGTTGCCAAAATATTGCAAAGATGTCGCAAAGACATGTTCGGCCACCCATATCACATCAATGGCCTGGGGTGATTTCTCTGGTGCCCGCCGTCCACATGCATGATTTCTCCCGTGATTTCATGGGCAGTCAGCAAATAACGGAGGGCGTGTATGATGGCGGTTGTGTTTTCTTGCTGTTGAATCCCTTTGGCGGTTTCCGAGGGTGGGGCCATTGCGTGAACGATGGCATTGACTCGGACCTTGGGGCCAAATTCCAGTGACAACGATTGATTGGCCATGAGCAAACCGGATCGGGCAGTGCTATAAGCGGAATACCCCTTTAAAGGTTGCTCGCTATACATGTCACACACATGGATGATCTGACCGCCACCACCGTCGTACATTTGTGATGCCAACAACGAAGAGAGCCATAATGGACCCTGCACATTCATCCGAAATACCGCTTCCATCGCCTCCCATAGGGGTTCCTGGTGATGGGTCGGATGGAAATAGGCGGAATTATGGATCAACAGATTGGGTGTCCCCCCCAATGAGCGGTTTGCTTCTTCAAGAAAATTTTTGATGAGAGCCGGGTCGCCCATATCCAAAGGGAGGGGATGGGCGACCCCTCCTGCCTGACGAATCTGAGTGATGATCTTGTCGGTGATGCTTTTATCGTGATGATAGCCCACCCCGACTTTATACCCCAAACTGGCGAGCGTTTCGCTTAACGCACCACCAAAGGGACATTTGCCACAGGTGATCAACGCGATGCCACCGGCATGGACGCTCTCCTTTGGGAACTCCAAATCCTTGAAGAGTATCGGTGACGGGGATGGGTTTTCCGTTGCATCCTGGGCAGAAAGCGATGGAAAGGCCGAGGATTCCTGTTTTCGGTGTGAAAAAACTTTGAAAATCATGTCAACAAAATCAAATGGAAGAGGTCGTCCCGCGCGACGTTCAATAAAGATATGAATCACAAACATGGGAAGGAGAAACAGGATGAACGGCAGCCCAAGGACAAGCACGATCGCCAACTTTAATCCCTGGAGTATGTTTTTCATGACAGGTCGCCCGATGAAAGCTTATGGCGTAGGTTCATCAGACACCTCAAGGGCCGGGGGGATGAACCCCCGGTAAGGTTGGTGGATGCACCCAGAGACATTGTTGCGGTTTGGTGAGGACACATGATGATCACTCAAGACCGTGCCTGCTCCCCTTGGGAAGTTTTTTTCCGCAAGGGATCGTGCGTATGAGAAGCCTGCTTGAAATGATTGACCAATTGCCGCGTCCGTTTGTGTTCGATCAACTCCTCCCGGAACAGATTTTTAAATTTGCGCAATTGCGCCTCATATTCTTGGACCTGCGATAACATCTTGTTATGGTCCTGTTGAAATTCGCTACTCTCCCGAACTTGGTTGATCAATACCCGAATCCGGTTGCGCAACAAAGTCTCATGAACTGGTTTGGTCATAAAATCAAACACACCCAACTCAAACGCCCAATCGATGATGTCGCAATCCTCCAACGAAGTGACCATGATCACCGGTATGCGCCGCGTATTGGCGTGCTGACTCAAAACCTCGCACGCTGTAAACCCATCGACATTGGGCATGAGTGCCTCAAGAACCACAAGATCTGGGATACTCTCACTTAAAATGGCGTCCAAATTTTCACACGTATCGCTTTCGATGACATCAAAACCATCGACCGCAAGAACCTTTTTCAATCTTTGGCGAAACGCGACATCGACATCGATAATCAATACCCGCCCCGATCCTCCCGGAGCCATTTGGCAATGATCTTTTAAGTCGAGATCGTTGCATGGATTCCTCATCATGGATATCTCCTCATCCTTACGCTTTCCTAACCTGGAACCGGATTGGCTCCTGTTCATATCCGACAATTGTGAGACAATCATCCTACAAGCAAAACCTATACCAATATTTCGATAACATGCCGCAAACGTGAATCGATGGGGCAAAGCCCTACATTTTCCGCATTACTGACGGTTTTTGACACCCACTGTGTCAGACAATTGTCAAACTTCAGGCAGATCACTGACGGTTTATCATCCACACGGATGCTGGATAAACTTGCCTGATCATCAACGACAAGGAAAAATTTTCCGATCATGGTGTGTTGTTTTTTTAAATAAAATGGAATAACAATACCTTATCCTTTTCAAGCATGGCATCTTGCCAATGTTTTCATAAAACTGGGCGATATTGGCACTATTTTTTCAACGCGACACTGGCCTTCTTTGCGCATACCAATTTGTTTGGGAGACGGTTCATGAAAATCCAGTGTGAAGATTCCCTTTTCCAGCAGGCAACACGCCCCTGGACCATTCGCGATATTGCCGATGAAACCCGGCGGTCGGTCATACGGGCCGCCAAAAGAGAGGGGATGACCATATCCCAGTGGGTCAACCGGGTGTTGGATGATCAGGCCAACCAAGCTTTGAATCCAATCAAACAAGACAAGAGTTGTTCCTCGGTTCCGTTGCAGATATTGGATGAACTGTTAACTCTGAATCGACGGCTAGAAAAAGTGGAACGCGGCAACGTCGCCGATGACGGTCAAGACTGAACCCCATCGTCATGGCCATTGTCATCACCGCCGGTTTCGGCAATCGCAAGAAAATCGGCAAAACCATCCCCGATCGTCCCTTGTTTTCTCCGGGTGACTTCGTTGCCGATGGTCGTTATCAAGTCATCGCGGTGTTGGGGGAAGGCTCTTTCGGACAAGTGTACCAAGTCCGCGAGTGCGCGACAGGGGCGATACGGGCGATGAAACGGGCGCGACATGTCAAAAATCGCCGTCTTTTTGCTTCGGAACTCAAGAATCTGTCCCGTTTGCAGGGTGTCCCGCATGTGTTGCCGCTGTGCGACTATTTTGTCGATGACGATAATAGCGATGTCATCGTCACCGAATATTTGGATGGTGGTAATCTGAAGGGATCTATCATGGCCCGTGGGCGGTTGACGGTCGTTGAGGCTATCGGTGTCCTGGATCAAATGACGCAAGCCTTGTCTGTGGCCCACGCCCTCAATCCCCCTATTTTGCACCGGGATATCAAACCATCCAATATTTTGGCCAAAAAAGTGGGAGAAAACCGGGTCCGCTGGTATTTGTCCGATTGGGGATTGGCTGTGGATTGGCGCGGATCTGGGGAACCTGTGGTTTCGGGAACTTACAGTTATACCGCCCCGGAGGTTTGGGAACAAAAACGCTATCCGGTTTCCGATGTGTATTCCCTGGGGATGAGCTTTTATTTCATGTTATTTGGCCGACCCGCCTACGAGGGAGGATCGACCTCCATCCGTCGGCTGCAACGTGCCCCCGATCCGGTGGTGATTGTCCCCTCCTGTCCGCCACGGCTGAAAATTCTTCTGGAAGGGATGCTGACCAAGGATCCTGGACAACGCTGGTCGTTGCAACGGGTCATCACCCAGATTCGGGGCGGTGGACAAAGACCGCAAGGGTTTGCCATTCTGCAAACCCGTATGCCGCCAGGCCGTTTGATGCAGATGAAAATATCTGAAAATACTATGGATTTTTCCTGGATCCCCGCCGGATCCACCATCCTACCGGACGCGCCAGTTATCCCCGAAGAAACATCGGAACCGCGATCACCTTGGGTGCTGCGAGACAACCTGTGGATGGCGCGTCATCCGGTAACACGGGGTCATTTTGCCCTGTTTATTCGGGAAACAGGGACTATCACCCAGGCGCAAAAACAGGGATGGGGTTGGATATGGGATTTGCAGCGGGGACGGTTTGTGATGGAACGGGGTGTGGATTGGCAAAATCCCGGTTTTAACCAGGATGATGATCACCCCGTGGTGTTGGTCAGCTATCAGGATGCCATGGCTTATATCCGTTGGCTGGCAATCAAGACGGGTCGCCTGATGTTTCTCCCCTCCCAATCCCAATGGGAAGTCGCGTGCCGCGCCGGCGGTTCCAGCCGACATGCGATTTTGCAGGAAACGCTACCGGATCAGGGGAGTATTGACCTGGATGGTATCCCCATAGAGAGGCCGGAGATGACACCTGTGCAGACTACGGCGGTGATTTCACCCTTTGCTTTTGCCAACGCCTGGGGCTTGGTGGACATGCACGGCAACGTTTTTGAGTGGACCCGAGACCGTGGCACCGATGGATTGGATTTAATCCAGGGGCAATCGCCCAAGGAGGACACTGTGTCGGAAGAAATTTCCAGAATCGTGCGCGGTGGCGGATGGATGACCCCATCGGGTTCTGTTGCGGCCAACTGCCGTGGGTGGGTTCGGGAACCTGATGGCAACAACGGACTGGGTTTTCGGGTTGCGGGGTTGGCATTGTCCTGGGAAACCTAAAATGACGATCATGGGGTAAATCCTACCTGTATGGGGAATATTCTATCTCTCCTTCGTGGGGGTACATCCTGTGAAATCCCTTGTCAATTCAATGGAAATCGTTTTGGCTAAAAACTTGCATTAAGCCAAACATCCCCAGCATGAGCATCGCATGGCAGGGATAACGTCGAAAGTGCGCAATCCATGATTACCTGGGAGTTGAACATGGTTGGCAGTCATCCAGATAAAAAAATCGTCAGCCTTCAGGAGTTGGGTCAGCAAGCCCAACGTTATCGTGAAGAAGGGTTCCATGTCGTACTCTGTCATGGCACCTTTGATCTGCTTCACCCTGGGCATATACGACATCTGACCAAGGCGAAAGAATTTGGGGATCGTTTGTTAGTCACTGTCACGGCGGATCGCTTCGTCAAGAAGGGGCCGGGACGCCCCGTATTTCCAGGGACGTTGCGTGCCGAGAGTCTGGCCGCCTTGGCTGTCGTCGATGGGGTCGCCATTGTCGAGGATGTTACCGCCATACCCGCCATTCAGACAATCCGTCCCAAGGTATACGCCAAGGGAAGTGACTATGTTGATGCCAAAGATGATATTTCCGGCAATATTCGTCGTGAACAGGCGGAAGTCCATGGCGTTGGGGGTGAGGTCCGTTTTACCGACGGGATCACCTTTTCATCCAGCCGTTTGATCAATCAATATTTGGACGTATTTACCCCGGAAACACAGGCCTATCTGAACGATTTCAAGTCTATTTATAACGAAAAGAAGCTTATTGAGTCGGTCCAGTCCCTCAGCAGCAAAAAAGTTCTCGTCTTCGGGGAGGCCATCATCGATGAATATTGCCTGACGACACCATTGGGATTGACCGGCAAAAGCAATACCAGCCTTGCCTGCCGCTATATTGAAACCGAACAGTATGCTGGGGGATCCTTAGCGGTAGCCAATCATCTGGCCGGTTTCGTCAACCAAGTTGGATTGATCACAGGTGTCGGTCGCGATGAACGTCAAAACAGTTTCATGAAAAATGCGCTGGCGGAAAATATTGCAGAACATTTTTTTCATTTTGAAACCGCACCCACCCTGCTCAAACGGCGTTTTGTCGATGCCGATATCACGAAATTATTTGAGGTTTATTATCAAGACCCCAATCCGACATCGCCGCAGTTGGAAGCGGATATCTGTCAATGGATCGCCGACCATGCCGGTTCCTATGATGCTGTCGTCGTGGCCGATTATGGCAATGGTCTGATTTCTCCGGCCATGGTTGAGGCGATCAGCAAACATGCCCGGTTCATGGCGGTCAATACCCAGGTCAACAGCGGCAATCATTGTCATCATGTCATTCATCGTTATCCGAGGGCCGATTTTATCTCCCTCAACGAATGCGAAGTGCGTTTGGCGACACACAATCGTCACGCCCCGATGGAGCGGTTGGCCAGAGATATCGGTCACCGCTTGTCGGCAAGATGGATCGCTATCACCCGTGGGATGAAGGGGGCGGTGATGTTGGACATTGCGTCGGGGAAAACCTATGATGCCCCCCCGCTTTCTACCCGTGTGGTGGACCGTGTGGGGGCTGGAGATGCGTTTCTTTCGCTGGCGGGGTTATGTCTTGCGGGTGATTTGCCACCCGATGTGGCCCTGTTCATCGGGTCGGTCGCAGCGGCCATCGATGTTCAAATCGTCTGCAACCGAGAGTCCATCCATCCGGTGACATTGTTCAAGTACGTTTCAACCTTGATGAAATAGTTTCCCCTTGATACTGGGGGGAGGAAGTAGACATAATACTGCGGTCATAGTTGGATTTTAGAGTCCGTAACCGGTAACGGCGTTTCGGTCACAGGTGGGTCCATTGATATTTTTCTCGATCATCATTCCCGCCTTCAATGAAGAGCAGGCTATTGAGCAAATTATTGTTCGTTGTCTGGGGGTTCGTGCCGAACTGATTGCACAAACGGCCATTGACGAGGTCGAGATTATCGTCGTCTCCGATGGATCCACAGATCAAACCGAAGAGATAGCACTCCGTTTCGAGTCCGATCTCCGGGTGATCGCCTATCCGCACAACAAAGGGTACGGGTATGCCTTGAAAACTGGGTTTGCTGTAGCCAAAGGCGACATCGTAGCGTTTCTGGATGCCGATGGTACTTGCGATCCGAGGTTTTTCATCCCTATGGTGCAAAAACTAGAGCGCAGCCAAGCTGACATCTGTATCGGATCGCGCATGGGAACGGGATCGGAAATGCCGCGATTGCGCCGTATCGGCAATTTATTTTTCCGATATCTGATCAATGTGTTGGGCAACACCTCTATCACCGATGCAGCGTCGGGTATGCGCGTCATCCGCCGCTCCGCATTGAAATGGCTCTATCCATTGCCGGATGGCCTGCATTTCACCCCCGCCATGAGTTGTACCGCCGTGATGGATGCCCATCTTGAAATCGTCGAAATCGAGATGACCTATGAAGAGCGGTTGGGTCGGTCTAAATTAAAAGTTTTGCAGGATGGGATTGGTTTTTTGAAAGTCATCCTCTCGATTGCCCTGATGTACCGCCCCATCCGGGTATTTGGCGTCCTCGGGGTTCTGATGTCCGCTATCGCGTTCTGGTTTGGTCTGCTGACCCTGAGTGGTTATCTGCGCCAGGAAGCCGCCGCAGTTGACTTCCACCGTGTCTTTTCCGTGGTTCTGTTTGGCATTACGGGCATTTTTGTCACGGGCATGTCGGTTGTAGCAGATCGGGCCGCCAAATTGATCCATCGTCTCCCCCGGCATCGCTCGCCATTTGGCCGGTTGCTGCATCGGTCCTTTCGCAGTAGACCGGCGGTTATTTTCTCCTCCTTGTGTGTCCTCTCTGGCGTGGCGATGAACCTGAACAACATCGTCTCCTGGTTTACGACCGGGCAGATGCATTCCCATTGGGCCTATCTGGTGACCGGAGGTTTTCTTTGGTTGCTGGGTGCGATGATCCTGGCCATTGCCCTCATCAACCACATGTTCGATCTTATTGAACTTAAGTTGGAGTACCGCGACGCCATGGAAATTGGAGGGCGGACCCAGGATGCCACACCAGAGACCCGGCAGATCCATTAAGTATCCGTCGTTGAAGCGATGGAACGACATATCAGATAAGGTTCAAATCCATGGGTAGACGGATTCTGGTCACCGGGGGGGGCGGCTATATCGGTGCGCATACCGTACACCACCTGGTGCGTAGCGGCGTTCCCGCCTGCGACATTGTGGTGCTGGACAACCTTGTGAACGGTCATCGGGAGTTTTTGCCCGCTGGGGTGGTGTTTGTCCAAGCCGACCTGAATCAGTTCGACTGCGTGACCGCCACGATTCGCACGCAGGAAATCGACCGCGTGCTGCATTTTGCCGGTTTCGCCTATGTGGGCGAAAGCATGGAATATCCCGGAAAATATTTTCAGAACAACGTGAGTGCGGGATTGGTTCTGCTGGAGGCCATGCGTCTGGGTGGTTGTCGGCGCATTGTGTTTTCCTCCTCTTGTTCCATCTTCGGCATGCACCCGAAGATTCCCATTACCGAGGAGGAAGAACCGCATCCTGCCAACCCTTATGCGGAAAGCAAACTCATGTTCGAGAAAGCCCTGCAATGGTATGGTTCGCAGCATGGCTTTTCCGCAGTACGGCTGCGGTATTTCAATGCCGCCGGTGCTGATTATGGTATTGGTCCGCGCCATGAACCCGAAACCCGTTTGATTCCCCTGACCATCGGCGCGGCACTGACCCGCACCGCCCCTTTACAGGTGTTCGGTGCCGACTATCCCACGCCGGATGGCACCTGCATTCGGGATTATATTCATGTTACCGACCTAGCTGAGGCCCATAAGTATGCCTTACTGTATCTGGATCGGATAGACATCGGCGAAACCCCCGGATTCAACCTGGGCACTGGCCAGGGAACCAGCGTTATGCAAATCATTCACTGGGTGGAGCGTGTTTCCGGCCTACCGGTTCCGTTCACGATCCATCCCCGGCGTCCGGGTGATCCGCCACAACTGGTGGCGGACAGTACTCGTGCGCAGGCTGCTCTGGGATGGAAGATACGCAAGCCATTGCCGACCATCGTGGCGGACGCCTGGGCGTGGCACTCTGGAGAATGGTCCAGGAAAGGGTGACATGAACCGTCCCATACGCGATTTTTATGACCACAACGCTAGCACGTATGACCGTGATCTTTTCACGACCGATGATGTGGTTAGTGCGCGACGTTGCCATCGGTTGCTCCGGGACGGTATCCCCTGCAACGATCACCGAGACCCGGGGTCTCTGACACCGCGTATCCTTGAGATCGGATGTGGGACGGGTCTGTATACCCAACATCTGGCCCGCCGACATCCTCAATTGATCGCCATGGACCTTTCGGGGGCGATGTTGCAACGAGTACGGGACAAAATGTCGGACTCACCCGTGCGTTTTTTGCAGGGCGATGCCACGGCACTGCCATTTGCCGCGCACAGCTTCGAACATGTCCTAGCCTTCTCTTGTCTGCATCATGTGCCGGATACCCCGGCGGTGTTTCGGGAAGTGTTCCGCATACTTCAGCCAGGGGGGCGTTTTCTGCTCATGGAACCCAATCCACTCAATCCGGTCAATTGTCTACTCGGCGTGGTGAGAAGTGTGGAACGGGGGATGCTCCATGCGTTTCCGGGTCGCTTCCGCCGTGAAGCGCGGCGGGCGGGATTCCATGTGCAGGATTGCTGGAGCGGCTCTTTCTTCCCCGCTTGGCCCGCTTGGTTATCGGGATGGTATCAAAAACTGGAACCGGTTCTGGAAGAGATGCGTGGCATACGCAACTTAGCGATTTTCCACTACTATCATTTCGTTTCGCCACAAGATGCGCAAACCTTCCGCAAAAGTGTGCGCAAATGATCCACCCGCTGCCCCAAGAGATTTCCCCCTTTGCCTGTGGCCGTTTGTTCCCCGTCCCGGAAGGTCAACGTCCGCGTCTGCTGATCCTGGTACCCAGAGCGAAATTTTCCGTATTCAATCCCATGCTGGCCCTGGGTCCGTTGATGGTAGCGGCGGCGATCAAGGATTTTTGCGATGTACGGGTCATCGAAAACAACTCTACCCTTACCGTCTATTCCGACGATCAACTCTTGGACATCGTCCGGGATTATCGACCCGATCTGTTAGGTTTCAATGTGGTCGCCCCGAATGCTTGGTGGGCCTACCAACTGATGGCCAAGGCCCGCCACGCATTCCCGGAGTTGGTGCAGATCGCCGGGGGATTGCACGCCTATCACGCCGCCGAAGAAATTTTGGCCTTGGGACAACCGGACTTGGTCATCTGTGGCGAGGGGGAGATTCCCATCCGCAAAATCATGGCTATGCTGGCACAACTTCTCCCGGTCCCTGTGCGCATGAACGATGCTCTGCGTCGAGACCTGATCAGCATTCCTGGTCTGATGTTCCGCGACGCCCATGGACAGAGCGTCACCACCGGACCCGTCGAATGGGTGACCAACCTGGATGATCTCCCTTTCATTGATTTTTCCTTGACCAACATCGAAGATTTTCTGCCACTGGGAAAACCGGATCGACAGGGAGTGACCTCCTTGGTTCCCACTCAGCGGGGGTGCCCATACCGTTGTGTTTTTTGCAAGGCCGATTTCATGGCGGGGAAAATCCGTAATAACAGTGCGGACTATGTGATCGCCAATGTTGCGCGCCTGCAACGGGAGTTCAATATCGATACCGTCACCTTTGCCGATAACAA
Organism: Magnetococcales bacterium DCbin2; assembly: GCA_002753615.1. Taxonomy (GTDB): domain Bacteria; phylum Pseudomonadota; class Magnetococcia; order Magnetococcales; family UBA8363; genus UBA8363. The sequence goes on along the minus strand of PEAO01000022.1, from coordinate 22,440 downwards.
TTTTACCATCCCCCGTCAAAGAGCCATGGCCATCTGCCGTCTGTTGGTGGCATCGGGACTGTCCAAAACGTTGACCTTCCGTGCCTGGACCAATGTATTGGCTCCGGTGGATCATGAAGTGTGTGAAGCCATGGTCAACGCCAATTTCATTTCACTTCAGTTTGGTTTGGAACGGTTGTCTGAACAGGGGATGAATGCCGTCAACAAGAGGATTAGCCTGGATGTGGCGGTAGAGAAACTGCGGATCATCAAAGCGAGCGGACTGAAGGTGTTTTCCAATATCCTGTTGGGCTTTCCGTTTGAAACCACGGAGACGATTCGCACGGAATTGGCGACGTTTGAACGTTACGCAGCATTCATTGATGGTTATCAGGTTTGGGTGGTTTCCCCCGTTCCCGGAACTGCCTTGTACGAACAAAATCCACATGCGCAACAATGGTATCTGCGGCCCGAGTTCACCCGCCATCGACACGCCTATTTTTCTTTGGTGTTCATTGATCCGGTTGAGGCCATTTTGTTGAATTTGTTCCAACTGGACGAAAAAACCATCTCTGCCATAGTGCAGGCAAAAAAGAAATATTTTCTTGACTTTAATTTTCAGCGCATCAAAAATCCGGTTCTCAGTCTGTTATTCCGGCTGGATATTGCCATGGCCTATCTTTCCCGATGGCTTTACCCCCGCAGCATGGTATTGGAAGAGGTGTTGTTCTGGGTTCCAAAAATATTGCGAAGTCATCTGTTTTCCCTGGTAGTACGACGTTATTACAAAAGCCTTGAATCCCACAGACCCGTCGAGAATGAGTGATCAGGACTCCAATCGCATGAATGTGGCATTGATCAATCCGCCGCTCTGTAACGCAAGCTACCATTATTTCCCCATCGGACTGGGATATGACCGCCCTCCAGGAAACCTTCCAGACAACACCGATTCTGATTGGTGGCAAGGTATGCAAGATCAATCCAGAATTATTATTTTCCCGGACCTCTGCCGACCTGCTGGTGGATGGCGAAGCGGAGGATTCGATTGCCGATATTCTGGCTATCGCGTGTGGCGCGGAAAAAAACAAAACCCTGATTCCCGGACTGATCTATCGGGAACAGGGTCGGATACTGCGCAATCCAGAGGGGATCACCGCGGACATCAATGCCTACCGGGTCCCGTATCACCGCTTTTCCATGGAACGCTATGTGCGGATGGCGCAATATCGCCCATAACCATGATTCTACCGTCCACTAGGTATCCAACATGAAGGTCGCTTTGCTCAGCTACGGTGCCGAAGGTCTGGGACTGCAATATCTGTCAGCCGTTTTGAAAAGAAATGGTCATGAATGTCAGTTATTTTTCGATCCCACTCTATTTGACGACAAACTGCTGCTGCATTATCCACGATTGCACCGGTTTTTCTCCGCTGAACGGTGGATCATCGATGAAATCGCCGCCTATGCACCCAATATCTTCGGTATTCAAATCCTGACGGACACCTTTCCGTGGGCCAACCGTTTTGCCCGTGCCATACGACACAGACTGCCTGCGGTCACCATCGTGGCGGGCGGCACCCATGTCACGATCTTGCCGGAGCGGGTTGCCGAAGAACCTTGGTACGATTATTTGGTTCGGGGAGACGGTGAGTTTCCCATGGCAAAAATCGCTGCCGCCGTCTCCGAGGGACAACGCGCTACCGATATTCCAGGGGTATGGACCCGGATGGGCGATTCATGGTCGAAAAATGAACTTTCCCCCCTTGAACAGGATATTGCGCAGTTTGGAGTGCCGGACCGTTCCATCTATGCCCCCTATGTCAATACTTCCAAAACCCATCTTGCCATCTCCTCCCGCGGATGTCTGTATGCCTGTTCGTTCTGTCACCACAATGCCCAAAGAAAAATTTATCGTGGAAAGGGGCGTTATCTCAGACGATTGACGCCGCGACAATTTGTGACGCAACTCAGGGAGGCCTTTGATCTTTACCAATACCAATCCTTGCAGATCTACGACGAAATTTTCACCTACGACGTGGAATGGTTGCGTGCGTTCGTGGCACTCTATTCCAAAGAGGTCGGTGTCCCCTATCTTTGCTTGGGGCACCCCAGTTGCATGAGTGAGGAGATCGTCCGACTCCTGAAAGAGTCGGGTTGTTTCGGCATCCAAATCGGGATCCAATCCCTCAATGGCGAGACTAGGCGTCAATTTTTGCAACGCAAGGAGGATAACGTCACGATTCATCAGATGATCGCTTGGTTCGAGCAGTATGATTTGCCATACCAGCCGGATATGATCTTCGGTCTTCCGGGCGATACGGAAGCCGATTATGTGGATGCCGCGATTTTCTTCAGCCATTGTCACGCCGCAGCCAAGGTCAATACCTTGATTTTAAGCCTGCAACCACAGACCGACATCGTGGATCATGCCATCAATAGCGGATTCATTCAGGAGGCCGACAAGGAAAATATCGATTCTGGCAAGGAGGGATGTCGGGTTGGCGATTCGGGGTCGATTCGGGATCAAAAACTGTTCAAACGCTGCCAGAACTACATGCTGCTGTTCAAAATCGCCGTATACACCCCCTCCTGGGTGACGATGGTGCTTTTGCGAACACGATTGTTCCTCATATTGCGGTTTTTCGAACCGTTTCTTGGTCATGCGATCCGGCTTTGGAACATTGATCAGCGAGATGTTCAGTATGTCCGCCATTATGGACGCTATCTGACGGAATTTTTCTATCGCAAGGTGACAGGTCGTCGGTTATTCGGCCCAGTCCGATTGCGTCCCAAGACCCCAGTGGTACCATCCGGTTCTCTGGATGGCGGGCCAGGATGACGATGGAAACGCCATGAAAATTTATTTTCTCAATCCCCCGTTTCACCCCCATTTTTCCCGCAGTGAGCGCAGCCCGCAAGTCGCCAAAAGCCGCACACTGTACTATCCGGTCTGGCTGGCCCAGGCGGCGGCGATTGTGGAACAGGCGGGGGCGGAAATTGCCCTGCTGGATGCCATCGCGGACGGTCGGTCCCTGGCCGATTGCCTGACGTGGATCCGCGATGGTGCGCCCGATCTTGTGGTGATCGAAACCACCACCGCCAGCATGGGCAGGGATATGGAGAGCGTGCGCACCATGCGCGCTGCGTTCCCGGACCTCCAGATCCTGTTTGTGGGTTCCCACGTCAGTGCCCTGCCCGAAGAAACCTTGCGCCAGTGTCCAGAACTGGATGGCGTAGTCCGGGGAGAGTACGAAACGCCGCTCGTCGAACTGGTTGCTGCACGGTTCCAGGGTCAGGGGATGGAAAACGTCCGGGGGTTGAGTTTCAGGCAACGCAAAGGGACGGCGGAAACGATCCGCCACAACCCGGACGCGGAATTGCTGCGGGATCTGGACGATATCCCGGCTGTGGCACCCATCTACAAACGCTTTCTGCACCACCGGAACTATTTTTTTTCGCCTGCACACTTTCCCGGCGTCATGCTGATGACCGGTCGCGGATGTCCCCATCGGTGCGCTTGGTGCGTATTCAACCAGACCTTGCACGGCAGACGTTATCGTTTTCACAGCACGCAACGCATTCTGGAAGAGTTCGAGTACATCATCGCACATTTTCCCGATGTCAAGGAGGTGTGGATCGACGATGACACCTTCACCGTCCACCGCGCCCACGTCCTGGAGATCTGTCAGGGAATCATCGACCGTAAGCTCCGTTTCCAGAACCATCCGTTCCGTTGGTATTGCAACGCCCGTCCACCCTTGGACGGAGAGACCATGTTGCGGATGCGGCAGGCGGGTTGTCGCCTGATGGTCACTGGCTTTGAAAGCGGGTCGCCGGAGATCCTCAAGCAGATCAACAAGGGATTCACCGTGGAGGCGGCAGAGACCTTTATGGCCAATGCCCGCCGCGCCGGTCTTCTCGTGCATGGTTGCTTTGTGGTTGGCAACCCCGGCGAGACCCCGCAAAGTATGGAACAAACTTTGGCGTTTGCGAAACGGCTACTGCCGGACAGTGCCCAGTTCTATTTCGTCCACCCCTATCCCGGTACCGACTATTATCGCTGGGCACAAGAAAATCACCTCCTCACAGAAACCGATTTTGACCGCTGGCTCGATCCCCAAGGTCAGCATCGGTGTGTCATCACTCTGCCCCAGGTCACCGCAGACCAGTTGACCGCTTTTTGTAACCGAGCTTACAAGGAGTATCATTTTAGTGGTCCATATCTGCGCATGAAGCTCAAACAACTCATTACCCAACCATCGGAAGGATTTCGGAGTCTTCATTCCGCGTTTCACTTTCTGCGCGATTCATGGCTCAGGAGACCCCATGCCTCCCACCCCTGACTCGGTGACCGTGGCGGTCGTGTGCTACAACGAAGCCCATCGTTTGAAAAGCTGTGTTGAACGGATCGCCAATCAACGATTCGATGCACCATTCGACATTTTGTTAGTGGACGGTGGCTCCACGGATGGAACCCGGACGATCATTCAGGAGTTGATTCGACGTGATGGCCGCATCCGTAGCGTGGACAATCCGCGCCGGATCGTGGCGGCGGGGCGTAATGTGGCATGGCGGGAATGCCGAACGGAACTGCTGGCCTTTACGGATGCTGATTGCCATGTCCCCGAGACATGGCTGGCTACGCTGGTCGCCACTTGGCAGGCAGAAAAGAGTGCAGACGCCTCTCTCGCTGCGGTGGGAGGCGGTAATCTCCCACCACACCAGCATGACGGTTTCTATGGCGCATTACCCATTTTTTTGGGATCTTATTTTGGCGGACGCAATTCTCATCAGAATGTTGTGCTGCCCAGGCTGGTGCCGGTTGACTACCTTCCAACCCTCAATGTTTTGTATGCTTGCGAGGCTTTGGAGGCAATCGGTGGCTTCGATGAACGCCATTTTGGCCAAGTCTCCGAAGATGTGGATGTGGGCCTGCGTTTGCGTGCCAGAGGGCGCACCATGCGGTTTACCCCCTATGCGACACTGGTGCATCATCAACGGGCCAGTCTTCGCAGTTGGGCCAGGAACATGTTTTTGTACGGCTTTGGCCGTTGGCAACTTATCCGGTGGCATGCAACCATGCGTACCCTGGAAAATCTGCTGACCCTGGCCCTGCCACTGGCCATGCTCTCTGCTTGTTTTTCGTTTTTGCACGTCGTACTGGCTTTTCCTCTGGTGTTTTACATGCTGTTTTTTCTGTACCACACATGCTGGCTTTGCCTGCGTGCCGATGCCTGGAGATTATGGCCCAGAGTTTTTGCGCTGTTCCCCGTGACCCACTTCTCCTATGCCATGGGATTGTTCTGGGGAATGGTGTCCCGGTGCAATCTTCCGCCACACCCGGATGAAATGACATGCAAATGAAACCCTCGACCACCCCATCGGAATGGCTGATGGTTGGCCTCATCATGTTGGTTGCCGCCATCATGAGTGGGTATACCGCCATGATCGATCCTGTGTGGAAACCTGACAGTGCCGTCCTGGTGGAGTCGGGCGTCAATCTGCTTTCTGGACGTGGTTTTTCCTACCGGGGTAATCCTGTATTCGTACAAATGCCTTTCTACGGCGTGACTGCTGCCCTGCTCGATAAATTTGTAGGCAACATCGAACGTTCCGCCATCTTGGTGTCATCCCTTTCTTATCTGCTTCTGATCTTGGCTGTCTATCGATTCTGTCGCACTGTGTTCACAAAAGAGGTCGCATTCATCAGTGCTGTTCTGGTGGCTTTTTGCCCCGAGATTCTGCTGCACAGCCGTGTCTCTTTGTCTGAGTCCTATTTTTCTTTGCTCTATTTTATGAGTTTTTCCACCTTTGCTACCCTCCTATTGTATGGACCCACTTGGTCCAAAAGTATCGCCTTCGCTTTGTTTTCCGGTACGGCCTTTCTGACCAGGGCGGAAGGGTTTCTACCCGCCATCTTGGCCTACATTACGCTGGCGGGTATCGTGATTCTGCCGAAACTCAACCGGTTTTGTTGGCCAAAACATGATTATAAGTCGTCCGTGCAACAGATCACGGTTTCGGCTTTTCTTTTTCTGTTGGTTATCGCACCCTGGCTGTTGCATGTACACAAACATACCGGGACTTGGGATCTGGGTAGAGGGGGAGCGGCCTTTCTTGTACATGACGAGGTTGTTGCCCCGGGGGTTCAACCCAGCAAAGAAGCTGAATTGTATCAACAATACAGGAAAGACTACGGACAGCACCAAAAACTGTACACAATCTCTAGCATTGACTATATCCGTAACAATCTGGACAAGATTCTTGACAAGACCAAGAGGAACTTAAAAATACTCTTCAACATTGAAATTTCCATTCTCCTGGAAAATGCCCTGGTCCCGTTGCTGTTTCTCTTTTCTTTGTTGCTTTTTTTTCCATCGCAAGCCGTTATTTCCATTTCCCGATGGCATCGCAAACGGAACTTGATCGCCTGGAGCGTCTTGATCTATTTGTCACCAGCCGTCGTTCTTTTGTTGTATATGGTCTTGACGCGCTATTTGCTCCCCTATCAACCCCTCCTGCTGGTCGTGATCGCCCTCATGATCCGTAACACGATGACGGCCTTGCCGGTCAACCGGAATCGATTACTGGCTGCGGTCGGTATCGTTTTCTTTGCCTATTTGACGCTTCCCCTCCCTGGTGTTTATTACAAGCCGCAACTTCCAGAAGTATTCAAAACACGGCTGATGGGAGACAGCCAACAAGTGCGTGCCGCCGGTCTCTGGTTGGCCGAACATTGCGTGAATTCTGGAGAATTACGTCTCGCCATGCCGGAAAGAAGGGATGCCATCCTGTTGCAATTTTATGCGTCAAATTTCGATGTGACGGCGGATCATGTGACTGAGCATAAGAAATTCTTCAATTTTCAACCGGAATTACTTTTGAGCGATCTTGCATCTCTGGCACATCGTGGAGAAATCGATTTAATCGTCATCCAAGAGAACGATACACGACAATACCCGGAAATGTTGAAACTTTGGAACGAAGGGGAGGATGTGACGCCTTTGGGGATTTTTCTTCTCCATACGGACAATCATTATAAAATTTTTACTACAAGAAGGGAGATGAAACAGCGTTGTCGTTGAAACAACCCTCAACGCGCAACCGTAGCCATCAAGTGGGCCGGAGTGGAACTGTAAGCCGGGTTCTGTACCCGTCCATCTTCCCAGGATGGGCGGGAGGTGGCCATTCATCTGGGATGGCCGTTACCGGCCACCTCAAGCAACCTACCCGGGGACTGGACGGGCCGCCCTGAATGTCCCCCTATTTGGTCTTGCTCCAGACGGGGTTTACCATGCCGTCCCCGTTACCGGGAAACGCGGTGCGCTCTTACCGCACCCTTTCACCCTTACCGGCGGATCCAACAAAGCATCCAGTCCGGCGGTTTGCTCTCTGTGGCACTTTCCCTGGGGTCGCCCCCGCCGGGCGTTACCCGGCGTCCTACCCTGTGGAGCCCGGACTTTCCTCCAGCCGTATCCATCTCGGCCAGCGGCCACCCGTTCCACTCCGTAATCATCCAAACCACATCCTATCAGACATGGCGTCCCGAGGCATTGATTTTCCAACGCTGCCAGAAAGGTTCTCCTGGGACCATTCATGACATGGCCCCATGAATCTCCGCCAATACCAAGGGATCCGATTCCTCATGGACCCACCGTTTTAAATGTGCTGCCGCCAAGGTTTGTGCCGTTTGGCTTTTTTTTTGGCGAACCGCCTGCCCCAACCCCCAAGCCACGGCACCGCGAATCAAGGAATCGGATTCATACGTAAGCCGGATCAACCCATTGACAGCCGCCTCTTCTCCCCAGTTTCCCAATGCAATGGCCATGTTGCGCAAGAATCGCCCCCGACCTATTCTCTTAATACCCGATTTTTTAAAAAAATGCCGAAATTGCGCTTCGTCCCAATCGATCCATTCTAAAAGCGACATGTGGTCCAGATCTTGTCTGGGCAAAAAAGCTTTCTCTTGTGTCGCCGGGGTAAAACGGTTCCATGGACAGATGGTCAAGCATTCGTCACATCCAACCACCCGGTTCCCCATGGATTCTCGATATTCCCGGGGGATGGGATCCTTGGACTCAACGGTAAGATAGGCGATGCACCGTCGGGCATCCAGCCCCCCATGACCATCCAAAGCCCCCGTGGGACAGACATCACAACAACGCCGACAGGTTCCGCAATGATGACCCAAAAAAGGGCGATCTGGAGGAAGATCCAAAGGGAGAAAATATTCACCCAAAAACAACCAACACCCCCATTTCCGGGAGACCAATAAGGTATTTTTCCCCTGCCAACCCAATCCAGCGGCGACCGCCAAAGGTTTTTCCATGACCGGAGCGGTATCCACAAACACCCGCCCACCCAAAGGTTTGCCCCATGTTTGTTCCAACCAACGGGCCAGTTTTCCGAGTCGTGCTTTGATCACATCGTGATAATCTTCATTCCGCGCAAATGCGGCAATTTTAGGCCGGTGGGATGCCGATTCATCTTCGGCAGCAACCCGAGGGGGGCGATAGTTCATCCCCAAGGTGACTACGACGCCAACGCCGGGCAAAACTAAAGCGGGATCGAGACGTCGCGCAACATTTTTTTCAAGCCAAATCATGGAGCCATGCCGCCCCTGTGCCAACCATGGGCGCAACCGTTCGACACCCGGTGGTGGTTGCGGTGCGGCAAAACCGACGACATCAAATCCCAGCGCGTGCGCTTGATTGCGCAAAGCCTCTTTCAGTTTGAGTCGGGTATTGTTACCATTGCCCATGATGTTCTCGTCCGTTCGGCTTCAAAACCATGCCGCCACCACTATCCTACGGCTTGCCCCCATGAATGCAACCACCGCCCCTTCTCTCGAATCCCTCTACCAATGCACCGATCAAGAATTGGATCACCGTATCCAAGCGGCCAGAAAAACCCTGGGAGATAACCTAGTCATCCTCTGCCACCACTATCAGAGAGAAGAGGTTTACAAATATGCCGATCTGACCGGCGATTCCTTGAAGCTTTCACGGTTGGCTTCGCAAAAGTCTCAGGCCAGTTTTATCGTTTTTTGCGGTGTTCACTTCATGGCCGAGGTTGCCGATATCCTCTCGAACCCCAACCAAATCACTCTATTGCCCGACCTTGCCGCCGGTTGCTCCATGGCAGACATGGCCGATCTGCCCCAGGTGGAAGCGGCATGGAAAGAACTGGGACGGATCATCGACGTAGAAAGCCAGGTAACCCCCATCACCTACGTCAATTCCACCGCCGAGCTTAAGGCATTCTGCGGCATCCACCAAGGGACGGTTTGCACCTCCTCCAATGCGGGTAAAATATTAAGATGGGCCTTTTCCCAACGTCCCAAAGTACTTTTTTTTCCCGACCAACACCTGGGCCGAAATTCTGCCAAACAGTTGGGAATTCCCCTGGAACAAATCGTTCTCTATCAACCCGATCTCCCCTTGGGGGGGCTGACCGAGGCCGCCATTCGTAATGCCCAAGTCATCCTGTGGAATGGCTATTGTTCGGTCCATCAAATGTTCCAACCGGCCCATGTCGCCCTTTTCCGTCAAAGAATACCCGATGTTCGTATCGTGGTTCACCCGGAATGCTCCATGGAAGTGTGCGACCTGGCCGACGATCTGGGTTCCACCGAACAAATTCAACAGGTGGTACGCAGTGCCCCCCCAGGGAGTCGCTTTGCCATCGGAACCGAACTCAATCTGGTCAATCGTTTAAAACATGAACTTCCTGATCGGGAAATTCATTTTTTGTGTCCTACTATTTGCATGTGTTCGACCATGTTTCGCATCGATACCCAACACTTGTGTTGGACGTTGGAAAATCTGGTACAAGGGAATATCGTCAATCGGATATCTGTCCCCAAACGTGAAGCAGCCCTAGCCAAAACGGCATTGGAGCGGATGCTGGCTATTTGTTGAGAGGTCTCATGTCAACCTTGGAAAAAGCTTTGGCCCTGGCGGCACACCATCATGCGGGGCAGGTGGATAAGTCTGGAAACCCGTATATTTTGCATCCCCTGCGTTTGATGATGCAATTGGAAGAGATTTCCTCCCAGATTATCGCCCTTTTACACGATGTGGTAGAAGACACCCCGATCACATTGGATGATCTGCGCCAAGAAGGGTTTTCCGAGGAAATCATCACCGCCCTGGATCTTCTGACCCATCGACCAGAAGACAGTTATGCGGCGTATATTCTCCGATTGAAACCCCACGCCATCGCCCGCCGGATCAAATTGCTCGATCTGATCGACAACATGGATGTACGCCGCCTGGACCATACCCCCGGTGAGCGGGATTGGGAGCGGATCATGCGATATCAAAACGCCTGGGCGACCCTCAAGGATCTCCCCCCAGGATGAGCCGCAAGGTGTTTCGCGATGCGGTGCATGACATGATCATCCTGCACCGTAACGACCAAGGGACCGACTGTACCCCAATCGATTGGGGCGATGCCCTCCTGTTGGATCTGATCGACACCCCGGAACTGCAACGTTTGCGTCGTATCCGCCAGTTAGGCCCTGCCGCTAAGGTTTATCCGTCGGCGGAGCATTCCCGATTTTCCCACTCATTGGGGACGTTGCATCTGGCCAAGCGGATGATGGAACAAGCCATGGCGGGCGACGGCTTGACCCGTCTGGCCCCCATGGACATCCTTGCCATCAAGGTTTCCGCCTTATTTCATGATGTGGGTCATGGCCCCCATTCCCATGCTTTTGAACATGTTTTACCCAATCTTCCCGATCACGAAACCTGGGGATGGCGCATACTTTCGGAACCCGGACCCCCTCGGAATTTTATCGCGACGCATTGCCTGCGTTTGGGATTGGATGCGGAGGCGTTCATGTCCACCTTGCGGGAAATCTGGGAACCTTCAATCCACGGCGACCGTTTGCGCGGACGGCCATTCATCTCCAGTCAACTGGATGCCGACCGGATGGATTATTTGCTACGGGACGCCCATTTTACCGGGGTTTCCTATGGCCATTTTGATTTGGAATGGCTACTGCACTCCATCAAAGTGCGCACGGTGGATGGCCGTTCCCGAATCTGCATCGACTTGGCGAAGGGTCCAGCGGCATTGGAGAGTTATATTTTTGCCCGGGACCACATGTATCGCCAAGTTTATGACCATAAAACAGTCCGTGCCTTCGAAACCTTATTGGTTCACCTGTTTGGCCTCATCGATTGGATATGGACCATCGAAGGCCGGCCTCCCCCCGAAACTCCACCGGCCCTCTCCACGTTTTTAGCCCCGGCCCGCCAGGGGGAGTCCCCCACAACAGCCGCGTTTTTAGCGTTGGATGATACGGTGGTGGACTATGCCATCGGCCAATGGGCCAACTTAGTACCCCAAACTCCCGCCCAGGGGGAGTTGCGTTTGCGGTGCCGTATGTTTTGCCATCGTCAATCCATCTATCGCCGCTTGCGGTGGAACATGCCCGCCAATTTGGCAGGACAGGAACAATTAGCTTTTGGATTTACCAATGTGGGGGACTCATCCCAGAGGGAAATGGCTTTGGACTTGAACTGCGGAGAGCGGAGCCTTGCGACTGACTTAATCCAGGATGCGGACTTGATGGCCAAAGTGGAGCGTTTTTTTCGGGATCATGGTGAAACGCCGATCACCACCCCCCAGGAGGATGGCGGCACATTGGCCGTCCCATTGCGACTATTGGCCCGGGTAGATCGGATTCACCGTTCCCCCTACGCCCATCTGCACTACGATCCCCAAGGGGCCGATCCCATCTATGTCATCACCCAGGAGGGGACGGTCAAACCGGCGGAACAGGTAAGTCCTCTGGTCCATTTTCTGGGTCTCAACCGGCGTCGTCTTGCTCGCGTCTTCGTTGACCCCCGTGTCGTCGGTACCGTTCAGAAAATGGCCCAGGAACGGTTAAGCCCCTGGTTGGCTTAACGCCTTCTCGGTGGCACACTCTCTAAATGTTCATCCACCAGATGTGTTTCGCCGATCCCTCCCTTGTTTTCTATGTGCCAATCAATTTTGCCAGAGCTAGTTTCACGTTGCCAAGCGGATATAAACAGCCCCTTGCAGGGACATTCTTTAAGATCTTCTTGCTCGGTATCACCCTTGCGGTGTCTACAATGCTTTTTTATGCCAGTAACCCTTCCGGTAAACGTTTCTTCTGGTTTTGCTCTTTTTAAATCGAGAAATGGAAGTTCACGTCCTATGGTGATTGTAACTTGATCACCATGATCAATATAGTTCAGTTTATTAAGCGTCTGGTTGCTCTCTTCTAGGTCGGGCAAAAATGGAACATAACATTCGTCTTTCTCAAGTATTTGAAATCTTATTTTACGTTCCTCACAGTCACCATTCCACAAACAAAGAAATGGAGGAAGCCATTGATAAGTTCCTGTTGGTTTTGGACAAATCCGAGTCAAAGTCAAACGTTTTCGATTGAACTCAGGTTGCGTGCGATGAGAAAAATGGAGTTTAAGTACGCCAGATTTTTCGTTGTGGAAACGATAATATAATTCCATATGTTCTTTATGATCTTGAATCTCGCCATATCCAGGTGCAAGATCTGACGGCCCACTTTGGGAACCAAAACATTGTTCATTCTGCTCGGCAGGCAAGCCCATGCCAATCTGTTCATTATTATCCATCATTTTCACAAATCATATATTACAGATTATGGTCCAGGGTGATCGGGACCGTTCTTTGCCAAACTCACAACAGATTTCCATAATTTAATGAATTTTAGAATGTATCTGAAAATACGTCAACGGGGAAAAACAAAAAAATACCTGGGGCTAGATAAATCTTTACAGCACTACTCCGGGAATAGTGAATAATCATTCATGGAAAATGTTATATTTAAACGATAAAAATATGTTAAAATTGTGTGCAACACGCAACAAGTTTGTGATATTTATGTTTAGCGTATTCAAGAATTGTCACCATTTTTCACGCAAAGGTATGTCTTGAACAAGATGCTCAACTATTTGGTCAGGAGCGGCTTTTGCATCATCGTCTTCTGAAAAGACCTGCGCTTCAATTTTTCTCTTTTTAATGGGGGAAAAAATAGAGTCTATGAGTAGAGAACGTTTTCTTTCTTGTTCTGGACCCAGGACACTAAATAGTTTCCAAGAGTCATTTGGAATATAGACTGGGTATAAATAGTCTTTGTTTCGCTCAATGAACTCGTTTGCAAAGTCAGAAAGTTCACACCAATCTAACTTTGATAAGGCCTCATTTTCCATTAAGTTAAGATCTGAACTCTGCGCAGGAATCCAAAAAACGGGAAAAGGGATCCCCTTGAGCACCCCTTTCAAGGATTGAAATCCAAAGAGAAAGATATCAAAGTCAACTAAAAGCTCCAAGGCCGGAATCTGGCTCCAAAGTTCATTATGCTGTCGGTTCCGAATATAGTTTCTATATTCTTTTGCAACGCCTTGCTGATGACTCTTTGTAATATAGCTATGTGTGGCCGCCAGAATTTGAGCCAATTCCAAGCTAAGAGTTAACCGAGAACTGTTGGCAAGGCTGGATACACGGAATCCGGTATCTAAACCCGGTCCAACATAGTCCATCAACAATCCGATATCTTGATGATGCTGGAGATTCGCCCCGGGCCTTTGCGTTTCCAGCCTGTCTTCATAGTATCTTTCAACCAAGTCAAAATTACGTAAAATGTAACTGCCCAAGAACGCAGCATCATCAGGAGCTTGCTTTCCCTGTCTTTGTTGAAGAACAATTTGTCTGTTTGGAACCGGAAACGACGCAATCCAACTCGAGACCTTGTACTGAAGGTGTTTTTCTTGCGAGCCTGGTTTATAAATAGCCAACTGGGAGATTTCATCACGTAAGGCATGCAGAAGATAAAGGGATTCCGCTGGATGCCGAAGTTCCTTTTGAAAAATGGCTTCATCGCCATTTCCCTTAAAAAATTCTGGAGCCGGACCGATGGTAAGTGCGTTGTCAAACTCTCGGATCCACTCCAGATTCTTCTTGGCACGATCCCATGCTCGATCAAAGGAATGGTTGATCTGCCCAAAAAAGTTGACGACAGGATTCATCCAGTCTCCCGTCTCTTGCCCCGCTTGTTTCATGGCCGTTGAATCGACGATATCGACACTGAAAAATTGAATGACGCGATGCTTGAGGCATTCCAGGCCGTTCAAAGATTCATAACCAGAAGAATCGGAAGAAATCTCCGAAAAGCACTGCCTTAAACCATGGGAACATATTTCACCAATGAAATCTTCATGATGACCATCCGGGCGGTTGATGCGAGACATGATTTCAGGCTTCCACGAGAGACGGCAGAGCCTATGCGCTCGCGCCGATGGCTGGCTCAACGCCGGGTATCGCAGTTCGAAGCCCTGGCCACTTGCGGATCTCTTTAAGCCGCGCCTTCACGTAAAAAACTTCGATTTTAAAAATGTTGCTCAACGAGACCAGTGCCTCATCGAGGGTGGGGGTCTTTGTATCGTCGCTTAACGAATCTAAATCAAGTTTCAGTGTATGACATTCCCGAATGAATCTGTCCACCGGCAAGAGGAAACTTAACGCAAACCATTGGGCTTCCCAATCCGCACGACCCAGGCCAACTCCTTGTGCTTTCATGGTATTATGGCCAGATTCTTTGACGATGGGGTAATGGAGCAGGTAGTGACCCAACTCGTGTGCCGTGTCGAACCTTCTTTGAGCAGGCTCAAGATCTCTATCCAAGCCGATCTCAAACTTCTTATCCCCTTGCCCCACAATGATGTAACTCAGGCCTGAAGATTGACCGCCCGTGGGTCCAGACTCGGACGTTTTGTCTTCCCGTTCTACGGGAATAATACGACCACCCAGGTGGTCAACAATCTCGTCCAAATCATCATCCTTACAAAAATCAAAATTTAAACGCTCACACGCCTTTCTTGCAAACATTTCGATTTGCAAACGGCTAAGCCTTGCCGGTTCGGGCGGAGGCAAATCGTCCCCATCGACTCGACCATTAGTCGGAAGGGAATTATTCTCGGAGATAGTTATCATGTCTAAACTCTAATCCAAAAGTGTTGTCGTTTCAATGACAAATTTTCGGTGACGCACCTTTTCTGATTTCTTACTTTTAGGAACTCCAATGAGAACGTTCCTAAACGTCAGATTATCATCGAAATTTTCAATCGAAAACAGAATAATATTTTTGTTTCAGTCACTTCTAGTTATTAATGCAAATTCTGAGCCATTCGTTCAAATGGTGGCAAGCCTGGACTCCAGAGCATCTTTCTCTCAAACTGGGGATCATTTCGCCAAAGACCGCAGAGAAAATTTTCCTGGGTAGGCAAATTTTTCTTCTCCTTCCTCAAGGAATACTAATGGCATCCGAAATATTTTTATTGATATCAATATATTATATATAGTCTATTATTTTTTACAGGCACCCTATTTTATTTGACACATCATTCGTGACATCGTGTTGCAAAGACTGTAACGTATCCCTCCACGGCGTCGCAAGGGAAGCCATTCCTAATCCCTCTGGGAGTCCATGGGGTTACGTTCAGAGTGAACAAGAAGGCTCAATTATGGGTATCATCGGTTTCTTAACCTTATTCGTTCTGTTACAGGTACTCGGTATGGGTGGTATGACGGTGGAACCTGGGGAAGTTTTTCGACTTGGGGTTCAAGCCGATGGAAATCGACTGGAGCAGTCGGTTCTCATGGATGCGTTGGCCCGCTATCGGGTTATTTTGGTGGGGGAGACCCATGATGACCCGGAACACCATGCCGTCCAGAAACATGTCATTGCCGCCATGGCGGATCGTGGGGGTGAACTGGCGGTGGCCATGGAGATGTTTCCTCGGAGTATGCAGCCCATTTTGGACCAATGGAGTGCCGGAACGCTGAACGAGGATGAATTTTTGGACCAGACATCCTGGTATTTTACCTGGGGGTTTGATGCCGAGTTGTATCTCCCCATTCTCCGTCTGGCCAAGGAGCGTCATATCCCTTTGCTGGCTATGAACATCGACCGCACCATCGTCAGTCAGGTGCGTATGCGTGGTTTGGAGAGTCTGGAGGGATCCACAAGAAAAAATCTCCCCCCTCTGGCGCAGCCATTGCCCGAATATCGTAGGCGGTTGCAGGAGGTTTTCCATAGCCACCCCATGATGGCGGCTGCTGGCAATTTGGATTATTTTATCGATGCCCAGCGTGTGTGGGATGGGGTCATGGCCCAGGCCATCGCCGATTGGTCTCATCGACACCCCCAGGGACGGGTGGTGGGGTTGGCCGGTTCGGGTCATCTGCTCATGAAACATGGCATCCCCCACCAACTGGCGGCCATGGGGTTGCAAAATGACACCGTTGTTCTGCTCCCCTGGGATGGACAAGACAACCCCATCTCTTACCAAGCTTCCGATTTTGTCTGGGGGACACCCCATCCAGTTCCAACCAAACCCTTGTCCCGGATGGGGGTTGCCCTGGAGGCGGCTTCCGTTTCTTCCCAAGGGGAGGGGGGGGCGGGGAGGGGGGGGGCCATTGTCATTACCGAAGGGGAGGGGGGGGGGCCATTGTCATTACCGAAGTGACTCCCGGTTCTCCCGGAGAGCGTGCTGGACTTCAAGTGGGCGACCAACCCATCCGTCTGGACCAACAACCCCTCCCCAAACCGCACACACTGGTGCGGTTGCTCCGTTCCCCATCGCGTAATCCAAAGCCTGTTTTAACGTTTATTCGCAATCATCAAGAACATCGCGTGACCATCGATTTGGATGGCCAATCCATCAAGGGGTAGTTTTCATCCCTTGCGGCAAGTCGGGCAGGAGGGATTTTTGGCGATACGGACCCGGTGAAAGAGTACATCGAGGGCATTGACGAGGAGCAACTCTCCCGCCAACGTGGTCCCGATGCCGAGGAGTTCTTTGATCGCCTCCACCGCCTGTAAGGAGCCGATAATGCCTGCGATACCACCCAAAACCCCGCTGGTGGCACAGGAGGCATTGTTGGTTTGCGGTGTGGTGGGGTAGAGACACTGATAACAGGGGGCTTGGGGATCAACGCCATGACGAAAAACCGCCACTTGACCTTCAAACCCCATGACCGCCCCCGTCACTAAAGGCTTATGATGGCGCAGGCAGGCGGCATTCAAGAGATATCGGGTCGCAAAATTATCACTGGCATCCAAGGCCAACTGACATCCGGGCAGTACCTCATCCAACTGCACATCGGTGATCCGTTCTCCAGAATACCAAACATGGATATCGGTGTTGAGTTGACGCAACGTCCTGGCTGCGACCTTTCCCTTGGGTTGGCCGATGTCGGAGGTTTTATAGAGGATTTGACGTTGAAGATTGGAAAGTTCTACTTGGTCGGAATCGGCGATGATCAGCGTGCCGATACCGGCTGCGGCGAGGTATAACGCCGATGGTCCCCCCAAACCTCCAGCACCCAGGATGAATACCGTGGAATTAAGAAGCTTTTCTTGCCCGGTGCCACCGATCTCTTTGAGCAAGATCTGGCGGGAATACCGTTCAATTTGGGAATCATCGAGGGGCATGGGTTTTGACCATCCATTCAGTGATCAATCTGGGCTTTGAGGAGAAGCGATCTTCCTGATGGTTTCAGGTTGGGGAGGCGGGCTTTCCCGGTCACCTTTTTTCTATCATCGATGCATTCGATAAGATCAACTTTGGTGGCGAAGAAAAAAGTCTGCGCCCCCCTTTCGTTGGCCAGCCTTTTGAGTCCATGATCACGTTCCATGAGTGAACCCCATTGAAAATGGTTGGTTTGGAAAACTCCCTAAAATGTGAAAGCAAATATCATACCATAGATTGCCGATTATTTCTCGAAAACCGCCCGACCGATTTTTTTAAGTCTTTTTCTGGAAATTCCTTGACCAGGAAAAGATCGCACCCTAATATCCCCCACCTGGGGCAACGTGCCCCTTCTGTACATTCCCCGGTAGCTCAGTTGGTAGAGCAGGTGGCTGTTAACCACCTTGTCCGTGGTTCGAGTCCGCGCCGGGGAGCCAGTTTCACCATCCGCTGAATGACTGACGTTTCACCGTCTTTGACCTGGGTACAATAACAACCAGGACAACGTACATCAATCCCATGAAATTTTTTATTATATTAGAATACTGAAGATGCCCGGGTAAAGCTGGCGCAGCTCTACCCATCAATTCGGTTCGGTTGATCCTCTAGGAGAGAGAAATTGAAAAAGACAATTTTGATGGCACTGACAATCACTTTGTTTGCGTCGACAGCAAGTGCTTTTTGTCCTTTTCCAAACCGGACAGGAGGGCCTAACGATCAGTACCTTCAACAGGCTTACCAGAATTGTCTGAATCAAGAGCAATATCAGCAGCAACAGGAGCGATATCAGCAGCAACAGCTTCAGGTCTAGCAGCAACAACTTAAACTCCAGCAGCAATCCGATTCAGGATTCCATCCAGGTCTTATAGATTTCAGCTTAAGCAAGCCTGAATTGTCATGGCCATCGCGATAGAGGGATTGCACACTTCCTTTTCGCCCGGTTCCCAGAGACGGGAATCGTCGCCGAACACGTCTCCGGGGTTCTAGAAGATGAATGCCGTCTCGGAGAAATTTGATGACGGCTTTGCGGGAATAGTCGCCGTAGTCCTGATGGATCAGCAGGTTGACCGCCGCCTCGCGGAAGACCCGGAAACCGGGCGGGTCATCGCGTCGGCCAGGCGTTACGGGATCAATCTTACATGATTCACGGTGTAAGTCCTTTTTGTTGGAGTGTGACTTTCCTCAAAACACAACATTTCTGTTGACCTGCCATTCTCAAATTGTGTAATCTCCTGGACATGAACGGCAACGAATTCAAACGATGGCTGGCCCGGCAAGGAGCGACGTTTATCCCAGGAAAGGGTGGACATTTGCGGGTACATCGGAATGCCCCCATTTTTTTCTTGTTGGAGAAAGAAAATGTCTGAAACCGTGACTCTGGAAGATGTATGGAAGGCGTTCCTGGAGACAGACCGCAGGATGCGAGAAGACCGAGAAGCCAACAAAGAAATCAACAAAGAAACGGACCGAATGGTGCGGGAAATGTTCGCCGAGACCAGTCGTCAGATGCAGGAGACGAGTAAAGAAATCAAGGAAGTGAACAAACAGCTCAATAAACAGCTCAACAAACAGCTCGGCAAGCTGGGGAATCGCCTGGGAGAATTCGTGGAGGGGCTGGTCGCGCCCGCGTGCAAAACCCTGTTTGCGCAAAGGGGCATCCCGGTGCATAAGGTCAGTCGGCGCATGGAAGCGGATTTGCCGGGCGACCGCCGCATGGAAATCGATCTGTTTGTGGTCGATACCGATGCCGCAATCCTGGTGGAGGTCAAAAGCAAGTTGACCCTGGATGATGTGCGGGATCACATGACACGCCTGGAAGAATTCAGGGAGTTCTTTCCGGAGTATGCCGACAAGCGGACGATGGGAGCGGTCGCCGCCATGGTGATTGAGGATCAGGTCATTCGTTTTGCCATCAAGAATGGATTATTCGTCATCATGCAGACGGGTGAAACGTTAACCCTTGCCAATGACGAGGCGTTCATTCCACGGGAATGGTAAAAAGGGATCCATTGCAGGGTCATGTCTTGTATTACGATATTTACAAAAATAAATAGTTATATTTTAAAATGTTACGCTACGGTTAGCCTCAAATCGTGTAGTCTCCCGGACATGAACAGCAACGAATTCAAACGATGGCTGTTCCGGCAAGGGGCGACGTTTATTCCAGGAAAGGGTGGACATTTGCGGGTGAATTTGAATGGTCGGAGTTCGATTCTTCCTATGCATGGTATGGGAAAAGAACTTGGCAAAGGTTTGATTGCTAAAGATTAAGAAAGATTTGGAGTTAAAATAGGGAAGTGCGCGATGTGGGATTACCCTGTTGAATTGACCGATGACACGAATGGCACGATTTTGGTTTCTTTACCCGACATTCCTGAGGTCCACACTTTTGGCGATGATCGGGAAGAGGCATTGATTCGCGCTGTGGATGCGCTGGAGACGGCGTTGGCGTTTTATGTGGATGGTCGCCGTGATCTGCCTCTACCCTCTGCTGCTGCGGGTCGTCCAACGGTGACCCCTTCGGCGCAGGTTTGTATCAAGCTGGATATTTATGCCGCCATGCGTCATGGTAAAATTGGCAAAGCGGAACTGGCCCGGCGGTTGGGGTGGCATCTGCCCCAGGTGGATCGGCTGTTGGATCTGCGTCACGCCACCCGGATAGATCTCATGGAAGCGGCCTTGGCAGCCCTGGGCAAGCGCATTGAGATTATTGTCCGCGATGCTGCATGATATTATCGGTTACTTGGCGGCTACGAACGCCACGACTCCTTCCCTCTAATCCAATTCAAACTGATCTTTGTAGTCCGTCAAAAGTTGTGGATCCTGATTTTCCTTGCGCAAAAAGCAGCGGCCAATGGCCAAAGTTTCTATCCCTGTCCCCATGAAACAACGAAAGGCATCTTCTGGCGAACCGACGATGGGTTCACCGCGAACGTTGAAGCTGGTATTGACGATGACCGGGCAGCCGGTCCGTTCTTTAAAACGTTGGATCAGGGCATGATAGCGTGGGTTGGTTTCACGATGTACGGTTTGAATCCGTGCCGAATAATCGACATGGGTGACGGCGGGGATGGATGATCGGGGGATGTTGAGCTTTTCGATGCCAAAAAGTTGTTGTTGGGCATCGGTCATCCCCAGCCGTTGGGATTCCAGCACATCATCCACCAAAAGCATGTAAGGGCTGTCACCGTCGAGATGGAACCATTGGTGGACATCTTCTCGCAGGACGGAGGGGGCGAAGGGGCGAAACGATTCGCGAAATTTAACCTTCAGGTTGAGCGTGGACTGCATGTGCGGTGATCGGGCATCGCCCAGGATGGAACGGGCACCCAAGGCACGCGGGCCAAACTCCATCCGTCCTTGAAACCAACCGAGGGCTTTTTCTGCGATCAGGGCTGTGACCGAGGCATCCAGGAGTCCGCTCTCATCCAAGACTTCAAAGCGGGCACCGACATTATGCAAACGGTGTTCAATCTCTTCCTGGGAGAATTCGGGTCCAAGATAGGCCCCGTTCATGGCATCCAGGGGGGGGGCCGGGGTGCGTGGTTGATCCAAAAACCAATAATGGCCTGCCAACGCCGCCCCAAGGGCACCGCCAGCGTCACCCGATGCGGGTTGAATCCAGAGGCGTTGAAATTGGCCGTCACGCAAAATTTTACCGTTGGCAACACAATTGAGGGCGACACCTCCAGCCAAGCAAAGATTGGGGCAGCCGGTTTCTTTGGCCAAGGATCGGGTCAGGCGCAACACGATTTCTTCGACTACGGCTTGAATCGACGCGGCTAGATCCATCTCTCTTTGGGTGATGCGCTCCTCCGGTTTGCGGGGGGGGCCGCCAAAAAGATGGTGAAATTTTTCACCCGTCATGGTCAACCCGGTGCAATAATTAAAATACGACATGTCCATCCGAAAGGAGCCGTCCGGTTTGACATCGATCAGGTGGTCTAGAATGATCTGGGCAAAGCGGGGTTGACCATAAGGGGCCAGCCCCATGACCTTGTATTCCCCAGAGTTGACTTTGAAGCCGGTGTAGTAGGTGAAGGCGGAGTAGAGCAATCCCAGGGAATGGGGAAAGCGAATTTCCTTCAGCAGTTCCAGGGTATTGCCCCGTCCTATCCCCATGGAGGTGGTGGCCCATTCTCCGACGCCATCCATGGTGAGAATCGCCGCTTCTGCGAAGGGAGATGGATAAAAAGCACTGGCGGCGTGGCTTTGGTGGTGTTCGGCAAACAGAATTCGGGACTCTCCCTGAAAAGCGGGATCAAGCTTGTGCAATTCATCCAGGAGCAATTTTTTTTGGAATAATTTCTCTTTGATCCATACCATCATTGCCATGCGAAACGACGCAAATCCCTGGGGGGCGAAGGCGAGATAGGTTTCAAGCAAGCGTTCAAATTTTAAAAACGGTTTGTCATAAAAGACCACATGGTCCACTGCGGAGAGGGGTATTTTTACCGCCTCCAGGCAGTAACGTATGGCATTGGCGGGGAAATTGGGGTCATGTTTGGTCCGGGTGAACCGTTCTTCCAAAGTCGG
>PEAO01000022.1:0-366 GCA_002753615.1 Magnetococcales bacterium DCbin2 | reverse complement strand
CTTTCTCCGTGGGCGGCAGCCACGATGATGCCGTCCTGGATGAGGGCGGCGGCACTATCGTGGTAATAGGCGGAAATTCCAAGGATACGCACCAAAAGGGTCGCCTAGAACAGGGTGTAGATGAACGGTGCCACAGCAGACCCTTGGCTCAACACGATGAGACCTCCCAAAAGGACTGTCATGATCAGGATGGGGAGTAGCCAGAATTTTTTTCTGACGCGCATGAAAGCCCAGAGTTCAGCAAGGAAGGACATGGTTGTGATCGCCGTTCGCTTCAAGAGGGTTGATCAATAAAACGATTAAAAGAAAAAAGGGGTCTGGGGGATTGCCCCCAGGGTTTTGATTTTAAATCAAAAGCTTCAATTT
>PEAO01000201.1 GCA_002753615.1 Magnetococcales bacterium DCbin2 | reverse complement strand
GGCGGCCCATGGTGATTTGGGAGGATGGGGCGGCCCACGGTGCGGTTTCCGGGGACAATCGGGTGATGGGATGTTATCTTCATGGGGTGATGGATCATCCTGAGGGGTTGGCCGCGATCCTTGCCTGGTGCGGCGTCAACCTGGGGGAAACGGTGGATGTGGCGCAGGAGACCTCCCGTTCATTGGACAGAATGGCCCAATTGTTGGATCAGGCGATTGTTCCTGAATTTTTAGCGTCTTTTTTACATACTACCTAGCGAGGTGTCGCATGTCCTGGATTGTTTGGCTTCCCATTATTTTGACGGCAAGTCTGGTTGTGGTGATGGGGCCGTTGCTGACGAAACATGGCAACCGTCCGCTCCCCAGGGGGGTGGAAGATGATCCTGGATTGGAGTTGGAAAACCAGAGGGTCGCCTTGCTCGGACAATTGAAGGAAATGGAGCAGGTGGGGGGGGAAGGTCAGGCTTTGGCCATGGGACGGGCGAGTCTCGAAGCGGAGTTGGCGGAGGTCTATCGTCAATTGGATTTGGGAGGTGGGCGGTCTACTCAGGGTGATGGGGTATCGTTGGGGGGGAACGGCAGGGTTCGGGGTGTTGACCGAGGATTCGGGGCCGCTTTTGCGATCTTTGCGGTGACGGCGAGCGCATTGTTGTATGTCGTCATGGGGACGACCCAGGAGATTGAACGGCCTAGTCGTCCGCCGGTGGAATCGGCGGAGGAGATGAACCAACTTTTGGATAAGGCGTGGTCACGGTTGCAGCAGGAGCCGGATAATCTGGAGGGGTGGATCCGTTTGGCCCGTTCTTTTGAGGTGATGCAAAGAATTCCTGAGGCATTGCAGGTCTATGGGATGATTTTGCAAAATCATCCGGGCAACATGGAAGCCCGTGTCGGTTTGGCGGAGATGAAGATACAAAATGGTGCATCGGAAGCGGATATTAAGGAGGGGGGAGAGATGTTCCGCGCTATTTTGGCGGAAAATCCCAATAATCCCGATGCGTTGTGGATGTTGGGTGGTTTGGCGATGCGGGGGGGGGCTGGTGAGGAGTCCGCAGGGTATTGGCAACGGCTGTTGGCGGTTCTCCCTGCGGATGATCCCAATCGGGAGATGGTGCAGCAGGCACTGGACAAGCTAAAAAAGCACTAGGGGGTGTTGACATTCAGTAACTCGACCTAGTTTTCCCGGACGAACCACCCCTTTTCAGCAAAATATTTTAAGGCACCATTGTGATAGGGAACGCTGAACTGAGGAATCATCTCCCTAGGCGACAGGTGATGAAAGGCGGGGTGCATCTTACGGAAATCATCGATATTCTCAAACACCGCCTTGACGATGGAATAGACTGTTTCTTCAGGGACTTCGGTGTTTGTCAAGACCCAAGATCGTATCCCGAAGGAGGGTATGTCTGTCGTGACGCCTGGATAGATATTTCCAGGAATGACCCCTTTGTCATAGAATGACCGGCTTTGAACCATTTTTTCCACGCAATCTTCCGATAGG
This sequence comes from Magnetococcales bacterium DCbin2, assembly GCA_002753615.1. GTDB lineage: Bacteria > Pseudomonadota > Magnetococcia > Magnetococcales > UBA8363 > UBA8363. Next base: position 1,030 of record PEAO01000201.1, on the reverse strand, counting down.
GGGAGAATGGCCAAGTCCTGTTCTTGTGACGCGGCACCAAGAAGATCGTTGGGATGGCTCAGGATCGCGAAAAATGCGTCGAAGGAGCGATCTTTAAGGGCTTGTGACAGGTGATCGATCTCTTGGTTGCCATAGGCATGATCCGAGGAGAGGTTGCAGGATGCGAGCAGATCCAAAACGACGCGGGCATTGTCGGAGTCTTTGGAGCCGATGGTGATGCGTTTGCCTTGAATCGCACGGAGGTTCGCTTGTTTTGCCGCTTCTGGGGTTACCAGTGTCACCATTTCCTGATGCAGGGCGAACAGCACCCTGAGTTCGGGAAAACTATTCCTGAACGGTGGCTCTCCCTGCCAAGCACGGTAAATTTCGTCCGCCCGGGCCATTCCAAACTCAACCTTTCCTTCATGCAGAGCAAGGAGGTTGTGCATAGAACCTTTACTGGCCATGGTATCGCAGGGGACGGTTGGACCGGTGTGATATTTAAGGAAAGATTGGCACAAAAAGGTCGAAGCGGTATAGTCGGCACTGGACAGAGGACCGGCACCCAGGCGAATTTTGCTCAGATGTTCCTCTTCGACGACGACGGTCTCTTCTCCACCTTTGGAACAGGCGGATAACAGGAGTAGACCTGCGATTGCCAAACAGCGGATGATTTTCTTCTCCATTGCCGCGCCTTAAGTGAATCACAGTTGAAGCGTTGGTGATGAATCGGAAGCTTTCCCATGGTTGGAGCCAACCTTGAGAGCCGTCAGACTACCATGGTGGCACCTGGATTGTCCAAGAACCCCAGGGCAATTGCATTTGGAATCCCTTGACATTAGGCCGTGTTGGTCTCCGATAACTTGAGACACAACCTAGAAAATTATTAAAAGAAAAAAGGGGTCTGGGGGATTGCCCCCAGGGTTTTGATTTTGTTTTTGCTTTTGCTTTTTACGCGCACTTTCTCCCGAAGCATTTTTTTTCGCGCCTTTTGTTTTTGCGAAAAAAAATGCGCAGGCGCGCGCCTTAGCGTGATGTTTTTCGCGCCTTT
>PEAO01000121.1:4511-8720 GCA_002753615.1 Magnetococcales bacterium DCbin2 | reverse complement strand
AGACCCCTTTTTTTTTTTTAATAATTGATTTTCCGAAGCATCAAGGGGTTTCTAGCGTATGAGACGATTGGTACCATCAAAATTGTCAATAGGACTGCTCTTGGCCGTCGGTCTGGTCATGGGATTGGACAGATCGGTCATGGCGGAACCTGAGACATCCAAGGCAGTGCTTCCTGCAAAAGGGCAGGGGTCCACCATGACCCTCAACCTGAAAGGGGCCGACCTGGAAACTTTGGTCGAAACGGTGGCCAAAGCAACAGGGAAAAACTTTGTCCTGGATCCCAAGGTGCAGGGCAAAGTCACCGTGGTTTCCCACCATCCCGTCTCTGGTGATGAACTCTACGCCATGTTCCTGTCCATATTGGAAGTTCATGGATTCATGGCGGTTCCCGTGGGGAATGTGATCAAAATTATCCCGGATAATGATCTAAAATACCAGGCCGAGACTTCGATGCTTCCAAGCGGTGGCAGTGACGAGGTTGTGGCCCAGATTTATCGACTGCGCTACGTGGATGCAGGAAGAATCATCCCGGTTTTACGGCCCATGCTGGGGCCAAAGGCGCATCTGTCGGCCCATCCCGACACCAATTCCCTACTGATTTCGGGACGCTCGGCGGAAATTGCCCGTTTGGAAAAACTTTTGGAACGGGTAGACCGTCCGTTTACCGAAACCATTGAAACGGTCCCACTGGAACATGCCAAGGTGGCGGATGTCATGCGGATTGCCACCGAGTTGAATAAAATATTGGCACCAGATAATTCCGAGGAAAAAGTCATCCTCATGGCGGATGAACGGACTAACGCCATTTTATTGGGTGGTTCTCAAAATGCACGTCTGCGGATGCGGATGCTTATTGGCAAACTGGACGGGGCGGTGGAGGTTTCGGGCAATACCCGTGTGATTAATTTAAAGTATGCCAAGGCGGAAGAGTTGGCCAAGGTGTTGGCCAATATGGGGGAGAATTATCTCAAGGAGAACAAGCAGGAAAATGCCAAGGGGAGTTCCCTGGTCAATGTGCAGGCATACACGGGTGATAATTCATTGGTGATCTCTGCGCCGTCAGATCTATTGCGCTCCATGACCGAGGTCGTCCGGGTATTGGATCGGCGTCGTAAACAGGTTCAAGTCAAGGCGATCATCGCAGAAGTTTCCAACGATAAGATTGCTGAGCTTGGGGTGCAGTGGGGGATCGAGACGGGCGGTCGGAATAACGTGGCCATTGGCGTTAATTTTCCGTCGGCCAATCCAAGTTTGAGTCAGTTTGGGATGGCGTCGGAGAACCCTAATGCCGTTGAGTCGGCTTCGGTGTTAAATAATGTCGCAGGACTCATGGTAGGGGGGGCCGATTGGAGCAACTTGGCGGTTTTGTTGCGCGCTTTAAAAAGCGATGTGGATACCAATATCCTTTCGACACCATCTATTGTGACGTTGGATAATGAGGAGGCCGAGATTGTTGTGGGTCAGGAGGTTCCTTTTATCACCACCACCTCGACCAACAATGCGGGTAATCCATTTCAGACAATCACGCGGGAAAACGTGGGTATCTCCTTGAAGGTTAAACCGCAGATTACCGACGGGGAGACCATTCGGATGGATATTGAACAGGAGGTTTCCAGTTTGGATCCGAATGTGAAGGATTTGTCGGATGCTGTGACCAAGACGCGGCGTATCAAGACCTCGGTGCTGGTGGAGGATCAGCAGATTTTGGTGCTTGGGGGGTTGATTCAGGACAAGATCGAACAGACGACGGCCAAGGTTCCCTTTCTGGGAGATATTCCTTTGTTGGGTGTTGTGTTTCGCTCGGAGCGTTCGGCCAATGATAAAACCAATCTGATGGTATTTTTACGGCCCCAGGTGTTGCACGACCGACATGCCGGTGAGCAAATCACGGGGGAAAGTTATAACATCATTCGTCAGTTGCAATTGGATTTGCCGGAGATTCAGGGGCCGGTGCGGTTGGAGGAGAAGCCACCGTTGTTGTCGGACTGGAGCGATCAGTTGCGGATGTCACAACGGGTGGATGTCAAGGAAATCGTCCAGGAGGATTTAGCACCGCCATTTACCGCGCCTGAACCCGCCGCTGTGCTGGGGAGTTCCAAAGTGGAGCCACCAGCACCACCAGCGATGACGAATACGGTAAAACAAACGGTTCCTGCCGCAACGGAAAAGCCCGTTGATGGCAAGATGAAGCCATCGGTTTCTGATGCATCGACTGGGGGGAATCCTGTTTCCACGGGGGTGTTGGGCAAGGAACCGGTTCCAGAACGGTTGGTCGAGACATGGACATCGACGGGGCATGGTGAGCGCAGAGGTGTCAGCTTTACGACAGGGCAGGGCGTTCAACCCTCTCCAGAACCGCAAACGTCCGCGGTACCGGTGGCCGATGGTCGGAGGATTGCCCCATCGGAGTTGCGTGTGCCAGAGTTTAAATCGACGATTGCGGTCCCGGCGGCACCGACCCCTGTGGTGACGACGGAAGCTCCAAAAAGTCGGATCTACAAAGAAAGTCTTGACTATGGAGACTGAATCCAACGGGCTGGAAAGCGTTGCGGTGGCCCAACGTGAACGTGTCCAGCATGGTGTTTCTTTTTCCTTTGCCAAACGGATGGGGGTGTTGGTCTCTTTTGGCCACGATGCCGATGTGGTGGTGCAATGTCGGCAGGATGTTTCCTTGGCGGCGTTATTGGAGGTTCGGCGGCGGTTTAACGGACCGCTGACCATCGAGTTTTTGTCCGGTGATGCGTTTGAACATCATTTGCGGCTCTCTTTTGAAGAGGGGTCGTCTCAGGCCATGCGGGACATGGAGGCCATTGATGAGGCTTTGGATTTGGGCCAGATGGCCAAAGATCTTGAAGAACCCAAGGATCTGGCCGACAGCAATGATGATGCGCCCATCATTCGTTTGATCAATGCATTGGTCACCGAAGCGGTCAAACGGGGGGCCTCGGACATTCATCTGGAACCTTATGAAAGTTTTTTGGTAGTGCGGTTTCGCATCGATGGGGTGTTACAGACCATTTTGGAACCGAAAAAGGCGTTGGCACCGTTGATTGTTTCGCGGGTCAAGGTGATGGCGCGGTTGGATATTGCCGAGAAACGGTTGCCGCAGGATGGTCGTATTGCCTTGCGCATTGCGGGTCGTCCGGTGGATGTGCGGGTTTCGACGATCCCGACGGGCTTTGGCGAACGGGTGGTGATGCGTCTTTTGGATCGCCAGGCGGGACGGTTGACTTTGGAGCAGTTGGGGATGGTGGAGGGGATGCGGGATGTGTTGGATCGTGACATTCACAAACCCAACGGTATTATTTTGGTGACCGGCCCCACGGGTTCTGGTAAGACGACGACGCTGTATGCCATCTTGAAACGGTTGAATGATCAGTCCCGCAATATCATGACCATCGAGGATCCCATCGAGTACAACATTGAGGGGATCAGTCAAACCCATGTCAATCCCAAGGTAGAGTTGACGTTTGCGCGCGGATTACGGGCCATTTTGCGCCAGGATCCCGATGTGGTGATGGTTGGGGAAATTCGGGATTTGGAGACGGCCCGGATTGCGGTACAATCGAGTTTGACGGGTCACATGGTGTTATCGACGTTGCACACCAACAGTGCTATTGGTGCGGTGACGCGGTTGCGTGATATGGGGGTAGAATCTTATTTGCTTTCCTCCAGCCTGGTGGCGGTGGTGGCGCAAAGATTGGTGCGGGTGTTATGCACGTCGTGTCGGCGGATGCGTCGGGCGACGCCGTTGGATCGCCAGGTGGGGTTGGGGGATGGTTTGCCCATGCCCGACGAATTGCCGTTGGCGGTGGGGTGTGAACAATGTGGTGGCAGTGGTTATGCGGGACGGGCGGGTATTTATGAATATCTCTCCATGGATGAACAGATGAAAAATCTGGTCCATAATGATGCGGGGGAACAGGCACTGACGCTTCATGCCCGAACCATGAACCGCAGTATTCGGGAGGATGGCTTGCGGTTGGTGGGTGAGGGGTTGACGACCCTCGAAGAGGTTCTTCGGGTGACGCGGGAGGACTAAAATTGACATTAAATAAAATTATTAAAAGAAAAAAGGGGTCTGGGGGATTGCCCCCAGGGTTTTGCTTTTGATTTTGCTTTTCCACGCGCCCTTTATCCCGAAGCATTTTTCCCGTGCCTTTTCTTTTGAAGGGAAAAATGCGCAGGCGCGCGCCTTGGTTTGCCTT
>PEAO01000121.1:0-4442 GCA_002753615.1 Magnetococcales bacterium DCbin2 | reverse complement strand
GTTGTAGGTGCTAAAACATGGCATTATGCGTGATATTTTTCGCAAAAACCGCGAAAAACATCACGCTAAGGCGCGCGCCCTGCGCATTTTTTTTCGCAAAAACAAGAAGCGCGAAAAAAAAATGCGTAGGGTATGGGGCGCGTGAAAAACAAAGTCAAAAACAAAATCAAAACCCTGGGGGCAATCCCCCAGACCCCTTTTTTCTTTTAATAATTTCTTTGCGGGGTTTTGTGCGTGGGAGCTTTTGAATATACCGCCTTGGATCCGGCAGGCCGAACCCGCAAAGGGGTCGCCATGGGCGAGTCGGCCCGCGAGGTGCGCGTCTCCCTCAAAAAACAAGGTCTCTCCCTGCTGACCATTCAAGAAGTCCGGGAAAAAAACCAAGGCAAACACCAAAGCGTCTTCCGAGGTGGACGTGTCAGTCAGGCCGAACTGACCCTCGCAACCCGGCAACTGGCCACCCTCGTTCGTGCCGGTCTCCCCCTCGCCGAAGCCCTGGAAGCGGTCTCACGCCAAAGTTCCCAAAAACGGATGCGGTTGCTGATGCTCGCCATCCGCACCCAGGTGTTGGAAGGGCAATCTTTCTCCAGTGCCTTGGTCGCCTATCCCCACCTGTTTTCAGACCTCTACCGCGAAACCGTGGCCTCCGGGGAACAAACGGGAAAATTGGAAAATGTCCTGGAACGCTTGGCCGATTATCTGGAAAACAGTCGTAAACTGAAACAAAAAGTCGGCCTGTCCATGATTTACCCCATGGTCGTTCTGGTTTTTGCCCTGGGGGTCACAGTGGCCCTGCTCACATTTGTCGTCCCCGAAGTCTCCAAAGTGTTCGCCGACTTTGATCATGATCTACCACCCTTGACCCAAGCCTTGATCGCTTTGAGCGATTTTTTACGTTCCTATGGCTGGTTTGTCGCGGCAGGTGTGGTCATGGCATGGATCGGGTTTGGGATGATGTTGCGCAATCCCAAGGCCCGTTATCAGTTTCATCGCTTGTTGCTGGTTTTACCTCTCGTTCGTACTCTGGTCCGTGGGTTGGATGCAGCTCGCTTTGCCCGTACTTTCGGCATTCTCACCGCCAGTGGCGTTCCCGCCCTCGAAGGGATGGAAATCTCGGCACGAGTCTTGGTCAACCTTCCCATGAAACAAGCGGTGGCGAAGGCGTCGATCAAGGTGCGCGAAGGGGGAAGCATCCACATGGCCCTCAGCGAAACCAATATTTTCCCCCCCATGCTGATCCATCTCGTCGCCAGCGGCGAAACCAGTGGCAACCTGTCGGGTATGCTGGACCGGGCGGCGGAAGCCCAGGAACAGGAAGTGGAAACTTATGTCGCCACATTGACCGGATTGATGGAACCCTTGCTGATTCTGATGATGGGTGGTGTCGTGGTCACCATCGTGGTCGCCATTCTGTTGCCGGTCTTTGAACTCAATACCTTGATCAAGTGACGGCAGGTCATGAAAAACGGTATGAAATCAGGATTGCCCATCGCCAACGAGCAAGGGTTTACCCTGATGGAATTGTTGGTGGTGTTTTTCATCGTCGCTTTGTTGTCGGGATTGGCGGTAGTCTCCATCCGTGGCAACGATCCTGCGGCGGCGGTCACGACCGAAGCTTTGAGGATCCGAGAATTGTTGGATTTGGCCGCCAGAGAATCGGTCTTTTCCTTTCGAGAAACCGGGGTGCTGTTTGGTGCGAAGGGGTTTTCCTTTTTGACTCAGGATGAAATGGGCCAATGGAACATTCTGAAAAATGACGATGTGTTGCGCACACGAACCCTGCCGGAAGGGATGACATTTGCTGTCTGGACGGAAGAGGTGCCGTTGGCGTTGGTGGATGATGAAAATCTGACGGACGGCAGCCCTGGTGGTGAAGAACTCAAACCCCATCTCTATTTTTTCAGCAGTGGTGAACGCATCCCATTTCGCATCCAAATCAAAACCGCTCAGGGGGTTGTGCGCGAACTCACCGGCGGTACCGTGGGTGCTATGACGATTGAAAGTCCAAAACCATGAATCGCGGGAGAAATGGTGGATTTTCACTGATTGAAGTTTTGGTGGCCCTGGTGGTACTTGCCATGGTCCTGGGGGCGGTGGTCAAGGCGACTGGGGCGCATGTGCGGAATGCCGCCTATCTGGAAGACCGGACCATGGCCCACTGGGTCGCGATGAACGTCATTGTGGAAAGAAGGTTGATCCCTTATTTCCCCAACGTCGGGACACAATACGGTGAAGAACAGTTGGGATGGCGAAAATGGTATTGGAAGGCGCAAATTTCCGACACCCCGGAACCGGAAGTCAGACGTGTCGAAGTGGCGGTTTTTCAGGACTCCGGCAGATCCCAAACACCCGTGGCGGTATTGAATGGCTATATCGGTAAACCATGAAGCGGAAGATGTCCGTGGCCGGTTCCAGGGTGGTTTTACCCTCCTGGAATTGTTGGTCGCATTGTCGATCTTTGTGGTGTTGTCGTTGATGGCCTATCAGGGGTTGTCCAACATGCTGATCACCCGCGACATCATCGAGGAAAAGACGCAAAATTTGCATGAATTGCAAATGGTTTTCATGCTGCTGGGCAACGATCTGGAAGGGCCCGTCGCCAGGCCAGTGGTTGGAGAAAGTGGCCAAATGGAGTCCGCTTTCATGGGGGGGGAGCAGACTTCCGCCTGGTTGATCCTGACGCAGGGGGGGCGTCCCAATCCTCGCGGCGAGGCTCGCAGTGAATTTCAAAGGGTGGCTTGGTTGTTTGAGGAGGGGACGTTGATTCGGCGCACCTGGAAGGTGTTGGATGCCATGGGTGAAAATCCCCACACGGATGAAACCTTGGTGACCGATGTGTTGAATCTGGAGGTGGGTTTTGTCGATAATCAGGGGGGAAAATCGGTCATTTGGCCGAGTCAGGAAAGTCATGCGGTCGCTTCGGTCAGCTTGCCCCGGGCGGTGGAGGTGTTTGTGGAGAAAAAAGGGGTGGGACGCATCCGCCGTGTGTTTGAATTGCCGCTGACCCCGTGATGGATGGCGTGCGAACCATGAACGGATCATCGCAACGTGGCGTGGCGTTGATTACGGCACTGTTGATTGTCTCTTTGGCAACCATCACCATGGTGGCCATGGCCACCCAGCAGAGGATTCAGGCACGTTATACCGCCATTTTAATGGATCGTGATCAATCGTGGCAGTTGATTTTGGGTGGTGAGGCCTGGGCGCGGGCGATATTGCGGCGTTCCTCCAGTGGGGAAAACTGGGTTTCGTTGGATCAGCAATGGGCGGCAAAAATGCCTCCCATGGAAGTGGAAGGGGCTACGGTATCGGGCTGGAATGAGGATATGCAGGCCCGTTTCAACTTGAACAACCTGATCGTGGGGGGCAAACAGGATAGTGTCTCCATGGCCATGTTTGAGCGGTTGTTGGATCGGTTGGATTTGGATCCTTTGCTGGCGACGGCGGTGGCCGATTGGATTGACGCGGATGATGAACCGGGTGGGGCGATGGGGGGGGAAAGCGATGTTTACAGCCGTTTGAAATTTCCATACCGGGCGGCCAATCAGCCGATGTTGTCGGCATCGGAGTTGATGTTGGTGCAAGGGTTTGATGCCAAGGCGTGGGAAAAAATAAAACCCTATGTGGTGGCCTTGCCCGGTCGCACGGCCATCAACGTCAATACGGCACCTGCCCTGGTGCTGAGTATTTTGGCGAATACTATTGCTGTGGGCGACGCCGATGAGGTAGTCAGAACCCGATTTATGGAGCCATTCAGGAATCGGGCCGCTTTTTATGACCATCCCAACTTGGTACAGGCGAAGGCGGAATTACAGGGGTTGGCTGAAGGGTATGCGGATATCACGAGTGTTTTTTTCCAAGTCCACGCCCAGGCCCAAGTGGGGCGGGGCAAGATGGTCACACACAGTCTGATGCAGCGCACCCCCACTTCCGTGATCGTCCTCCGACGCACCATGGGAAAGCCATAGCGGGATTTGCCCAATATTGCGAGATGTCCCCAGAACTACCCGGCTGGCGCGTAATAACACTTTTTGGGGGAGTCGATTTTTCCCTCTTTTTTCAGGGAAGTGAGAAGTTTGCCGACCTCTTTCTGATCCAGTCCCGTGAGGGTGGCCACTTCGGCACTTTTGAGTGGTTTACCTGCTTTTTCCATGGCATCCAGAACCATTTTACCATGATCTTCCATCATGTTTCTCCCAAGACAATATTAAAAGAAAAAAGGGGTCTGGGGGATTGCCCCCAGGGTTTTGACTTTAAATAAAAAGCCCTCATTCTTGCTTTTGACTTTATTTTCGTCATTAAATAAAAAGCTTAAATTCTGAAGCTTTTTTATTTAAATTCAAAAATCAAAGTCAAAAGCGGAACATGGAAATCTTTTTATTTAAATTCAAAACCAAAACCCTGGGGGGAATCCCCCCCCCCCCCTTTTTTTTTTTTAATTT
>PEAO01000200.1 GCA_002753615.1 Magnetococcales bacterium DCbin2 | reverse complement strand
GTTTTTGCGAAAAAAGGCAAACATAATGCAATGTTTCAACGCTAACCCTGGCATTATGTGTGATGTTTTTCGCAAAAACCGCGAAAAACATCACGCTAAGGCGCGCGCCCTGCGCATTTTTTTCGCGAGAACCAAAAACGCGAAAAAAATGCTTCGGGATAAGGGGCGCGTGAAAAGCAAAATCAAAAACAAAATCAAAACCAAAATCAAAACCCTGGGGTCAATACCCCAGACCCCTTTTTTCTTTTAATCATTTCAACCCAAATCGCCCCAGAGCGTTTGAACAGCAGTCACCACGGCCAACGCAGCAGTTTCCGCCCGTAGTATCCTGGAACCCAAGGTCAAAGCCTCAAAACCAAGTTGATCTTTGGCCCACTGGACCTCTTCGCCCGATAACCCCCCTTCTGAGCCTGTTAACAAAGTAACATGGGCACCAGGATGGGGTATTGTACGCAATCGTGGCAGAGAACCTGAATCCTGTTCCCAGAATAAAAACCGTGGAACCGTTGCCAACAACGATGGCAACTGGGACCATTCCACTGGAGGATGCAGTTGCATGAGACGGACGCGCCCACATTGTTCCGCCGCCTCCTGAATGATTTTTTTCCAGCGTCGTTCTTTGACAGGCCACCGTTCCTGGGCAATTCGCGCCACCGTCCTTTGGGTTTGCAACGGAATAAAACAAACAACCCCCAGCTCGGTTGCCTTCTGGATGACCCACTCCATCGCTTCACCCTTGATCATCCCCGCAATCAGCGTAACGGCCAAACTGGATTCTCGATTGACATGCAACCGCCGATGAACCAATAAACGGGCTTCACGCTGGGTTTCCACCAAGGTCGCTTCCCATTCACTTTCAGGATCTTTACCATTAAAAAGCAAAACCTCTGACCCTATCTTTCTGCGCAGGGTGTTTATCAGGTAATGTCTGTGTTCCGGCTCAAGGATCATTTCCAGATTATTTTCAAGATTGGCATTGATGTACAAACGTGGTTTCATCATCTTCAAATCGGTTCCAAAAAATAGGATTTCTAAGGATCATGGATTTTAGACAAACCATCCTTTCACCGTTTACAGGGATTGCATTTCTCGATCCCTGGCAGACCCCCGACAGTTTACTTTCTCAAAAGGGAGAACATCTGGAACCTCCCTTGCGCGATCTTTTACGGTGGCGTGGATCCCTGACGCAACGTCTGGAAGACAGTATTGGTCAACGGGTAGAATTGCAATTGATAAACCATACCCATCTCTCCTCATGGCCCAACGATGATCGGATTTGGCCGGAATGCAACATCTCTTTATCTGCCGATGCGATATTAATACGCAATGCCTGGCTGGTATTGGGTGGCCATCGGGTGGTATTTGCCCATTCTCAGATTGTCTTGAGCGATTTGCCCGAATCGGATCGTCGTACCATTGTGGCGGGCCATCAAGCTTTGGGCTATTTTTTCATGGAACAGAACAGCCAACTGAAGCGAGAACATCTTCAATTAAACCGTATGGTAAGCCAAAATTCTCCAATTTTTTCCGATTTTGCTGGAACACAACCTTGTTGGTGCCGTCGTTCCATGTTTTACGTCAACGATCTTCTGCGCGCCCGTATCCTTGAAATTTTCCCCCCTGTATTGCCCTGTGGAACCAAACATGATGAATCAATCCTGGATTGAAACCATTTCCAACCCCATCATCCGCGAATCTTTATTGCTGATGCGGGTCAATCGTAGTGTTGGAACATGGTTACTGTTGTGGCCGACTTTATGGTCTTTGATGGGGGCCTCTTCGGGTTATCCCGATCGTGTACTGCTCATCATTTTTACTTTGGGAACGTTCATCATGCGTTCGGCGGGATGTGTTGCCAATGATTTGGCCGATCGCAATTTTGATCCGCATGTGGAACGAACACGAAACCGTCCCTTGGCCAGAGGGACTATTTCCATGGTCCATGCCGTTGGACTGTTAATCTTCCTGCTGGCCATCGCCCTGTTTTTGGGGATGCAATTAAATCACCAAGCCTTGATTCTTTGTCTGCCGGGAGCCTTTTTGGCTTTAAGCTATCCGTTGACGAAACGGTGGATTGATACCCCACAACTTTATTTGGGGATTTCATTTGGTTGGGCGACAATTATTGCCTGGGCTGCGGTGACTGGACGGGTCGATGGTCCGGCATGGACCCTGTTTTTGGCAACCGTCTTTTGGGCTACTGGCTACGATACCATCTACGGTATGATCGACAAGGAGGATGATATTAAAATCGGCGTGAAGTCCACCGCCATTTTGTTTGGTAACAGGGAGTGGGTCGGCGTGGCGATATTTTATGGATTGACAACCTTGTTTTGGATTGTCACTGGCTATCTACTGCATTATTCGTTTCTTTATGCGTTGGCTGTTTTGGGTGCCGCCGTCCATTTGGCCATTCAAGTGGTGCAGATCCGTCGCTTGCCAAAATCGCGATTGTTGGGGATATTTACCAGTAATCAATGGACTGGGGCGATTGTCTTTGTGGGCTTTTGCCTGGAAAAAATCTTTGAACATGTTCATTAAATTATTAAAAGAAAAAAGGGGTCTGGGGTA
>PEAO01000021.1:20896-36907 GCA_002753615.1 Magnetococcales bacterium DCbin2 | reverse complement strand
TCGGGATAAGGGGCGCGTGAAAATCAAAAGCAAAATCAGAACCCTGGGGGCAATCCCCCAGACCCCTTTTTTCTTTCAATAGTTTTTCTTTTGTCAACACGTCCTGAAACGGTAGCCGGGAGATCATTCACGCTTTTTGAACGCGGCGACCAATCCCAATCCCAAACTCCCCCCCACGACATTCATGAAGACATCCCGCAGATCAAAATAACGGTCGGGAAGCAGAAATTGGAAAATTTCATCCCCCATCCCAACCATGGCGACCATGATCAAAATGTCCAGATAGCCTCCCCGATTGTGCGCCGGGTGGGCGTTATAGATCAACATCGCCAAGATGGCGTACTGGACAAAATGGACCCGTTCATCGGGATTGGTGGTGATGGTCAGGGCGGTCAGTGCGGCGATGGCGAGAAATCCCAGAGCCATCAGCGGTCGTGTGGCCCGCAGCAGAACCAGCAAGACGACGGCGGCCAATACGATGGCCAAAACGGTATTGACGATTTTTTCAACATGCTCGACCCCATTCATGATTTCATAGAGCCACATTTCCACGGTGGGAATCAGTGGCACCAGGGTGAAGTGCAGAGCCAAATAGAGACCCACCCAGGTCCAAGCCAGGGGAGAACGGCGGAGATGGTTGGGGAATGTTTTAAACTTGTGAATGATCTTCATAGTTCCACATAAAAATTAGTTGACGTGAACAATTTGATTTTATGGATCATTTATCAACGAAGTGCAAGTTTTTTAACCAATGATTGCAAAAAGGGATGACGATTTCGGCAACATGCATTACATTCGTGCAGCCGATCGTGAAGATGCTTGGCGCCTGCCGAGGGTGGAGGCGCAACCTAAGCTTCTGAAACCAACCATCTATTTCCTCTCAGAGTGACCTTCAAACGAGAAAGGTAACGTCCATGCCCGAATATAAAAAGCCCAGCCTTGCAGAGTGGAAAGCCGCAACGGAGAAAAGCCTGAAAGGGAAGCCCATCAGCTCCCTGGAATGGGCGACACCCGATGGCATCAACATCAAGACAGTTTACACCCAAGCCGATGTCGAAGGGTTGCCCTATCAGGATTCTCTCCCTGGCTTTGCGCCGTATCTGCGCGGACCCCATACCACCATGTATGCCGGTCGGCCCTGGACCATCCGTCAGTATGCGGGGTTTTCCACCGCTGAGGAGTCCAATGCCTTTTATCGTCGCACCCTGGCCGGTGGTGGGCAAGGGGTGTCGGTCGCCTTCGATTTGGCAACCCATCGCGGTTATGATTCGGACCATCCTCGCGTTGTGGGTGATGTGGGTAAGGCGGGTGTGGCCATCGACAGCGTTGAGGATATGAAAATCCTCTTTGACGGCATCCCCTTGGACACGACTTCGGTTTCTATGACCATGAACGGCGCGGTGTTGCCGATCTTGGCCGGTTACGTCATCGCCGCCGAGGAACAGGGTGTCCCGCAGAACCAGTTGCGCGGCACCATCCAGAATGACATTCTCAAAGAATTCATGGTGCGCAACACCTTCATCTACCCCCCAGCCCCCTCCATGCGCATCGTTGGCGACATCATTGAATATGCCTCCAAAAACATGCCGTTGTTCAACACCATCTCCATTTCCGGCTATCACATGCAGGAAGCGGGTGCCGATGCCTCCCTGGAGTTGGCCTATACCCTGGCCGATGGCAAGGATTATGTGAAAACAGCGGTGGAACGGGGGATGGGCGTTGACGATTTTGCCGGAAGACTTTCATTCTTCTTCGCCATCGGGATGAACTTTTACTTGGAAATCGCCAAGCTGCGTGCCGCACGTATGTTGTGGTGCGAAATCATGGAAGGTTTTGGTGCCAAGAAAGCCTCCTCCAAGATGTTGCGTACCCATTGCCAAACTTCGGGTTGGAGTCTCACCTTCCAAGATCCGTACAACAACGTCATGCGGACCACCATCGAAGCGATGGCGGCGGTATTTGGCGGCACCCAATCGTTGCACACCAACGCCCTGGATGAAGCCATCGCTCTGCCGACCGATTTTTCTGCAAGGATCGCCCGCAATACCCAGTTGGTGTTGCAGGAAGAGGCCCATATCACCCATGTGGCCGATCCCTGGGCCGGTTCCTACATGATGGAATCGTTGACCCAGCAGATTGCCGACAAGGCCCGTGCGGTCATGAAGGAGGTCGATGAGGCGGGTGGCATGGTCAAGGCCATCGAAGCGGGTTTGCCGCAACGGCGTATCGATGAAGCTTCCGCCCGCAGGCAGGCGAACATTGATCGTGGTTTGGAGACCATCGTTGGTGTCAACAAGTACAAACCGAAGGATGAGCAGGCTATTGATGCCCGCAAGGTGGACAACAAAGCGGTCCGTTTGTCCCAGATCGAGCGGTTGAAAACCATCCGTGGCAAACGCGATGCGGCCAAAGTGCAAGCGGCTTTGGAGGCATTGACCCATGCGGCGCAATCGGGAACGGGCAATCTGTTGGAATTGTCCATCAATGCCATGCGGGTTCGTGCGACCTTGGGTGAAGTCACCGAGGCCATGGAAAAGATCTTTACCCGTTATACTCCGCATACCAGCACCGTTTCGGGTGTTTATGGCAAGGTATGGGCGGACGATCCCGAATGGGCGGATCTCAAGAAAGATGTGGATTCTTTCACCGCCAAGGATGGCCGTCGCCCCCGTATGTTGGTGGTCAAGATGGGACAGGATGGTCATGATCGTGGTGCCAAGGTGATTGCATCGGCGTTTGCGGACGCCGGTTTTGATGTGGACTTGGCCCCATTGTTCCAGACCCCGGAAGAGGTGGCCCAGCAGGCGGTGGAGAACGATGTGCATGTGGTGGGTGTTTCCACCCTGGCGGGTGCGCATACGACGTTGATTCCGCAGCTTATCGAAGAGTTGAAGAAGAAAAATGCGGGAGACGTGGTGGTGGTTTGCGGCGGCGTCATTCCCAAGCAGGATTATGATGAGTTGCGTGCGGCGGGTGTTGCGGAGATTTTTGGGCCGGGTACTTCGATTGCGGTTTCGGCCCGTGCGGTGATTCGGCGCATTCTTGGCTGAGCGGACAAGTTTGGAAAACTATTGCGGGGGTCCGGGGGGGATCATCCCCCCCGGCGGGGGGGTGGGGGGGGGGACCCCACCCAAGGTCTTGCCTTTAAGGACCTCCGCACATTGTGCTTTTTATATTCTTTCCAAAGTGACCATGCGGATTGGTAAGCCGGGAGGTTGGGATGGCGCGGTTTGATACAAAAACGTATGTACAGGGTGTGCTGGGTGGTGACCGGAGGATGATTGCCAAGACGATCACCCTGATCGAAAGCACCTTGTATCGGGATGAGGAACAATCCCAGGAGATCCTTGGACAACTGCTACAATATTGTGGCAATTCTCTGCGCATTGGCATCACGGGTCCGCCGGGGGCTGGCAAGAGTACGTTTATCGATGCCCTGGGGGTACACTTGCTGAATAATAACCATCGCGTTGCGGTTTTGGCGGTGGATCCTTCGTCCAAACTTTCGGGTGGCAGTGTGTTGGGGGATAAGACCCGGATGGGTCGGTTGATGTCCAACGATAATATTTTTGTTCGCCCTTCGGCGGCGGGAGAAACCTTGGGTGGGGTGGCGCGGAAAACCCGGGAGACCATGTTGATTCAGGAGGCGGCGGGATACGATACGGTTTTGGTTGAAACGGTGGGGGTGGGGCAGAGTGAAACGGTTGTGGCGGACATGACCGATTTTTTCCTGTTGGTGGCATTGCCGAATGCGGGTGATGAACTTCAGGGGATTAAACGTGGCATCATGGAGATGGCGGATGCCGTTGTGGTCAACAAGGCGGATGGACCGTTTGAGGAATCGGCCAAACAGGCGGCCCATGTGTTGCGTTCGGCGTTGCAGATGTTGGCGCATCCGCGGCCCGATTGGGAATTGCCGGTGTTTTTGGCCAGTGCCCGGACCGGCCTGGGGATTGATGAGGTTTGGAATGCGATGAAACGGTTCCGGGAGGTGATGACCGCCAATGGGGAGCTTCAGGCGCGGCGGCGGGAACAAAGTTTGGAATGGATGACCGCCTTGGTGCATGATGAGTTGGCGCGTCGTTTTGATGAACATCCCGAAGTGCGCTATCTGATGCCCGATTTGCGGCGCAAGGTGAGCGATGGCCGGATCACGGCGGTGAATGCGGCCAGCCAACTGATGCAAGCCTTTACGACGGTATAGACCTTTCCAAATCACGGATACGTCAGACCATGCGGGAGATTGTCGAGAAATTTGAGCGGTTGCGTGCCGAAGCCCGGTTGGGGGGCGGTTTGGAGCGGATTGAGGCGCAGCACGCACGCGGTAAATTGACGGCACGGGAATGCATTGAAGTTTTGTTGGATGAGGGTTCTTTTGAAGAACTGGATATTTTTGTCCAGCATCGTTGCCATGAATTTGGGATGGAGCAGAAAAACATTTCCGGCGATGGGGTTGTGACCGGTTATGGTGAGATCAATCGGCGCAAGGTTTTTGTTTTTGCCCAGGATTTTACCGTTCATGGCGGCACGTTGTCGGAATCCAATACCCAGAAGATTTGCAAAATTTTGGATTTGGCCATGCGGACGGGGGTTCCGGTCATCGGCTTGAATGATTCGGGAGGTGCCCGTATTCAGGAAGGTGTGGCTTCTCTGGCGGGGTATGGGGAGATTTTTCAGCGCAATGTTCTGGCTTCGGGGGTGATTCCGCAACTCTCGGCGATTTTGGGTCCGTGCGCTGGAGGTTCGGTGTATTCTCCCGCCTTGACCGACTTTATCATGATGGTGGAAGAAAATTCCTACATGTTTGTCACCGGTCCCGATGTGGTGCGGACGGTGACGCATGAGGAGGAGACTTTTGAATCTTTGGGGGGGGCGCGGGTTCACGCGACGCAGTCGGGGGTTGCCCATTTTGCCTTTCCCAATGGGATGGTCCTTTTGACGCAGTTGCGTCGATTGCTCTCTTTTTTGCCGTCCAACAATCGGGAACAGCCGCCGGTGGTGAAGGTTGGCGATCCCCCAGAGCGGCAGGAACACTCCCTGGACCATCTGGTCCCCGATGATCCGCTCAAGCCGTATGAGATGCGGGAATTGATCGACAAGGTGGTGGATAGCGGCGATTTTATGGAGGTACACCGGGGGTTTGCCCGCAATATTCTTGTCGGCTTTGCCCGGATGGATGGGGGGACGGTGGGGATAGTGGCTAATCAGCCGATGGTGTTGGCGGGTTGTTTGGATATCGATGCCAGTGTGAAGGCGGCGCGGTTTGTCCGGTTTTGTGATTGTTTTAATATTCCGCTGGTGACTTTTGTGGATGTACCGGGTTTCATGCCGGGGAGGGGGCAGGAATCGGGGGGGATCATCCGGCATGGGGCTAAGTTGTTGTATGCCTATGCCGAGAGTACGGTTCCCAAGGTGACGATCATCACGCGGAAGGGTTATGGGGGGGCGTATGATGTGATGTCGTCCAAACATCTTCGGGGGGATTTAAATTTTGCCTGGCCCAATGCGGAGATTGCGGTGATGGGGGCTAGGGGGGCGGCAGAGATTATTTTTCGTGGTGAAATCAAGAAATCCGACGATCCCGAAGCGATGTTAAAATCGAAAACCGAGGCTTATGCGCAACGGTTTGCCAATCCGTTCAGTGCGGCGCGGCGCGGTTTTATCGATGATATTATTATGCCCAGTTCATCGCGTTGGAAGATTATCCGGGGATTACGGATGTTGAAGGATAAGCAGTTGACCAATCCGTGGAAGAAGCACGGCAACATCCCCCTGTAGGAGGGGTGGGGACGCCATGAAGAAAATTTTGATAGCCAATCGTGGTGAGATTGCTTCCCGCATCATTCGGACGGCCCGGAGGATGGAGATTGGGACGGTGGCGGTGTATTCGGAGGCGGACAAGGATAATTTGTTTGTACGGCAGGCGGATGAATCTTATTTTTTGGGACCGGCCCCCAGTGCCCAATCCTATTTGAACGTGGATCGTATTTTGGAGGTTCTTGACCGGAGTAAAGCGGATGCGGTGCATCCGGGTTATGGATTTTTGTCGGAGAACGCCGATTTTTGTCAGGCTTTGGAGGATCGAGGGATTATTTTCATTGGTCCGGCGGTAGAATCCATCCGGGCCATGGGCGATAAAATTCATTCCAAGCGGGTGGCGGCGCAGGCGGGAGTCCGTACGATTCCGGGATATGATGGTGCGGTTGCGAATGCGGCGCAGGCGGTGGAGATTGCACGCGGCGTGGGTTATCCGGTCATGGTCAAGGCGACGGCGGGGGGTGGTGGCAAGGGGATGCGGGTCGCTTGTGACGATGGCGAGGTTGCGGCGGCGTGGGAGACGTGTACACGCGAGAGCCGTGTCTCTTTTGGTGATGATCGGGTTTTTATCGAAAAGTTTATTGGGAATCCGCGGCATATTGAGATTCAGATTTTGGGTGATCGGCATGGGCATGTGGTGTGGCTCAATGATCGGGATTGCAGTATTCAGAGGCGCAATCAGAAGGTGATCGAGGAGGCCCCGTCGAAGTTTGTGGATCCCAACATGCGGCGTGCCATGGGGGAGCAGGCGGTCAAGTTGGCTGAGGCGGTGGGATATTATTCGGCGGGTACGGTGGAGTTTGTGGTGGGGGGGGACAAGAGTTTTTATTTTTTGGAGATGAATTCACGGTTGCAGGTGGAACATGCGGTGACGGAGATGGTCACGGGGTTGGATTTGGTGGAGCAGATGATCCGGGTTGCGCGGGGGGAGGTGCTGGGGTTTTCGCAGAAGGATGTCAAGATCAAGGGTTGGGCGATGGAGAGTCGCATTTATGCGGAGAATCCCTATCGCAATTTTATCCCTTCGACGGGTCGTTTGGTTTATTATCGTCCACCACGGGAGGGTCCGCGGGTTCGGGTGGATTCGGGGGTATCTGAGGGTGGTGAGGTATCGATGCATTATGATCCGATGATTGCCAAGTTGGTGACATGGGGTCACAATCGCGAGGCGGCGTTGTTTGAGATGGAATATGCGTTGGATGAATTTTTAATTTCGGGGGTCGATCATAATATCGACCTTCTCAATAGTATTGTCCGGCATCCCAGGTTTATCGCGGGGGATTTTACGACGGGTTTTATCGCGGAGGTTTTTCCCGATGGTTTTAAGGGGGCCAAGCCGACGGAGGATGGGACACGGGCATTTGCGGTTGCGGCGGCGATTATTTTATTGGTGGAATCTTCGTTATATTTGCAGGTTCCCGACCTTCAGGATTTGGTGGTGATGGTGGATCATGAGGAGTTACGTTTGACGGTCGAGCGGAAGAAGGGGAGTCAGTTGGTTGCGTTTGACGGGGAGGATCCGGTGGTTGTGACGCATGATTATCGGGCGGGGAGTCGTTTGGCGTCGTTGATGATTCATAATCAGCCGGCGACGTTTCGGATCCGGCGTTTGGCGGAGGGTTGGTTATTATCACAGGGTGGTCGCACGGTTACGGCGATCGCGCGGACGCCGAGGCATCATGAGTTAGCGCGGCACATGTTACGCAAGAGGCCTCCTGACACTTCGCGGCAGATTATTTCTCCGATGCCGGGTGTGGTCTTGAAGGTCTTGGTGGGGGTTGGTCAGACGGTGAATTGGGGGCAGACGGTTTGTATTTTGGAGGCGATGAAGATGGAGAACACCATCCGTTGTGAGCAGGACGGCAAGCGGGTGCGGGCCATATTGGTTCAGGCTGGAGATACGATTGAAGCGGATGCGGTATTAATTGAATTTGAGTAATCCAACCCATAAGGAGAGAGTTCGATGATTGGACGTTTGAATCATGTTGCCATTGTGGTCCCCGATTTGGATGCGGCGGCGGCGAAGTATCGTGATGATTTGGGAGCCAGGGTAGAGCCGGCGAAGGATTTACCGGAGCATGGTGTTCGTGTGGTGATGGTTCGTTTGGACAACACGACGGTTGAGTTATTGCATCCGATGTCGGACAGCAGCCCGATTGCGGGATTTTTGAAGAAGAATCCGGGCGGTGGGATGCATCATGTGTGTTATGAGGTTCAGGATGTGGTTGCGGCGACGAAGCAGATGATGGACAAGGGTGTGAAGGTATTGA
Organism: Magnetococcales bacterium DCbin2; assembly: GCA_002753615.1. Lineage (GTDB taxonomy): Bacteria > Pseudomonadota > Magnetococcia > Magnetococcales > UBA8363 > UBA8363. The sequence goes on along the minus strand of PEAO01000021.1, from coordinate 28,820 downwards.
ACGAGAAGCCCAAGATTGGTGCCCACGGCAATCCTGTTGTGTTCTTGCACCCCAAGGATTTTTACGGCGTTCTCACGGAACTGGAGCAGGTACCCGACGCCAAGTAATGCTTGCTGACGGGAATGAATGCGACCGGCGGTCCTTTTGGGGCCGCCGGTTTCTTTTGATTAACAGCTATAATTTATTGATTGACTTTCGTGGTTGGTATCTTTATACTTCTCTGATCATGTTTAGGCTTTGATTCTTGATTCCGACCACCTGACCGTGTTCACAGGTTTGAAACTATTGAAAAAAAAGAAGGGGTCTGGGGAATTCTTTCCCCAGGGTTTTGACTTTAAACAAAAAGGTTTCCATGCTCTATTTTTGATTTTTGTTTTTGAATTTGACAAGTTTGCAGTGCCACTGACTCATGAAACATAATATTAGACTCGGTGGGGTTGCGTTTGTATTCATCGAATTCTTTCTTGTTTATAAATGCTTTGGATCTTATTTGTAAAGCATATTGGAATAACTATCTTTTTAAGGGGTTTAGAATGGCTTCTGCGGATTGGGCTGATAGGTATCTTCAACTTGCATCTTTTGTGTCTCAATGGTCAAAAGATCCGAAAGCAAAAGTTGGTGCTGTGTTATTAGATAGGAACAACTGGGTGGTTGCGCTTGGGTATAATGGTTTTCCCAAGGGTGTTGAAGATAATATCGAGAAATTGAAGAATGAAAAAGACAAGAACAACATGGTCGTTCATGCAGAACAAAATGCCCTGATATGTGCAGGGCCAAGAGCAGACGGCGGTTCTATTTATGTGTTTAAGAAGCCGGTGTGTTCCAGATGCGCTGTACTGATTATTCAGGCAGGAATTAAGAAAGTTGTGGCATTAAAGCCAGATCCAGAGAATAATAAGGGTGAAGATGGTGAGCCATCTGATTCTCATACATCAGGAATAATCTCCGTTGCGATGTTCAGAGAAGCGGGCATTTGCCTAGAACTGATTGAAGAAAAAGAGATGAACGATAAAGTAAATGGCTGGAAAGAAGATTGGATGAAGGAGACCTAAAAACCTCTTGAAAAAAGGGTAACTGTTTCGCTCTCATTTTAAAAAATGGGGAATTCCGGGGACACAACATCAGATTTGGTAGCTGATGACTTGGCGGAAGAGTTTCAATCCATGGCTGATGCGACCGGAAAAACCTCACTTGAATGCGTCATTGGGACCATCCGTCGTTATTTGGAGGAACGGGAAGACCGGCAGGATGCCGAAGATGCACGGAGGGCATTGGAGGAATACCGTCGTGATCCTGGCAGGGCCGTTAGCATGGATGAGGTGTTGAAAGAATATGGCTTGACCAGGGAAGCGTTGCAATGACCCAAGCTTATCATCAAGATCGGTCATCGGCGCGAGATTTATCGATAGGTCAACCGGAGTTTTGGATTCCCCGTGGGGGTTTGGCGGAAAAAGACGGACATCAACTTGCCTGATGCCGCCCCAACCCTTCCGCCAGCAGTGTGGCTGCCAGGGTGTTCAGGCTGACCCCCTCGAATTGGGCCTGACGTGCCAGATCTGCATGGAGGCTTTTGGGAACACGCATACGCCATTGGCCGCTGAATTTGCCAGCAGAGCGCGGTTCGGGAATGGGACGATTTTGTTCACGAGCGACTTCCAACCAGGAAAGCATGGCCTCCCTTCCGCTGGCGATGGCCTCTTCGACGGTCTCGCCGTCGGAAATGCAACCGGGCAGGTCAGGAAATTCAATCAAATAGCCACCACCTTCATCCGTGTTTAGGGGCCGGACGGTGAAAGGGAAATCCATCTCAGCCATTTTCGTTGTCCTCCAAAGTTTCAATTCATCGTGACAGTTTGCAAATATAAACCGGTTTTCCCGGTTTGTGTGCCGGAATATTCAACACCCTTATCATGGATGAATAATACTGTATTTGGAACCATATTTTCAATATCGTAAACACTTCCTACCGACAGGGAGTATTGACGTGCCGATTTTCTGTAGCTACAATAAACCTTGTGAACATTGAATTTGACATTGCTAAAGACATTGCTAACCAGGGCAAGCATGGTGAATCTCTGAATGCGGCGAGGGATATCGACTGGGGGAGTGCCATTGTTTCCCAAGATCGACGACACAACTATGGGGAGATACGCCAAGTCGGCTTTGCGCCTATAGGGAATCGGGTGTTTTGCGTCGTTTTTGTGGATCGGGGAGACATCCGAAGGATTATCAGTTTGCGTAAAGCAAACAAACGAGAGATCAGAGATTATGTTAACGCCAGAAAACTATATGGGTTTTATCCTTCCCACTCCTGAAGAAGAGGAAGCGATTGCACGCGGCATTGCTGCGGACCCAGACACGTATGAGCCAACCACGGAAGAAATGATGGCGATGCGTCCGCTACGGGGCAGGCCAGTCAATCCAGATAAGAAGGTTTTATTGTCTGTACGATATTCACCGGAAGTTGTTGAATTCTTCCGATCCACGGGAACGGGATGGCAAACCCGCATGGATGAGGCACTCCAAGAATGGATCGCGTCACACCGGTAACTTTCAAGCCCAGTTTCCTCCAAACTAGGTTTCCGCTTGGTCAGTGTCGCTCATAGAGGGGTCTCCCTTCTCGAAGGGCATGGGTGATGATGTGGTTGGCAGAGTGTTGCCAGCGTGCCACCTCATCCCGGCTGTAGAGCAGGATATCCTTGGGCATGGGAAAGGGGGCCAATAGCTTGCGAATCTTCAAAAGCTCGCGCCATCGGCTTCGTTCCTGAAACCCCTCATCCACCACCACCAACAAGTCGATGTCCGAATCTTCGTTGGCGGTGCCCCGTGCCAGAGAGCCAAATAGGATGATCCGCTCCGGGTGGATGGTTTCCACAAGGGTGGCACTCATGGCGGATAGGTCGGCGTCGCTGATGGTCATGGAATCGGCACCCCATTGAATGCTTTCATGTTCGCATCATCCTGTCCCGCGCATCGCCAATTTCCTCGATCAGGCGTTGATTCGGATTGAACACTATCCAGTCTTCCAGTATATCGTTCGGGATAACGTGGGGGCAACGCATAACATTGTTTGGCCTTGCCGTGGGTGCGCACTGTGCGGTTGATCAGCCGATGACCAGGATGCTAAAATCGTGAATAACCTAAAAAAAACTGTCGGTCTCTTCGTTGGTGTTACCACCTTGGATATTCAATATCGGATCGATGGCTTTCCATCCCCCAATACAAAACACTATGCCGACGAATGGGGTACATTCGTCGGGGGACCGGCAACCAACGCCGCAACCGTTTTTTCTCACCTTGGGGGGACCAGCAAACTGTATACAGGTGTGGGAAATAATCCCTTTACCGCACGCATCGCCGAAGATTTTCATAACTCCAAAATTCAATGGGAAGATATCTTTCACCAGCAATCAACGACCCCTCCCATCGCTTCAATCTTTACCAATCGACACAATGGGGATCGTACTATCGTGACCTATTTGCCCGATAAAACCACCGTCGATCCCGGTCTCCTTAATCTGGAATTTCTTGAAAAAGTCCAGATATTTATGGCCGACGGCTTCTTCCTGGATGTGGCGATTCCCCTCGCACAAAAAGCCAGAGAAAAAAATATTCCTGTCGTGTTCGATGGGGGCAGTTGGAAGCCTGGTCTTGAAAACCTGATCCGACTGACCGATATCGCCATCGTATCCGAACGATTTTCATCCCCAAATTCGGCGGCAAACCAAGATGTCATCGCGTCGTTGCATGATTGGGGATGCACCAAAGTGGCCGTGACCCGGGGAGAAAAACCGATCATCGTCTCCGAGGGAAATGGACGGTTTGAACTGGCCGTAGAACCCATCCATGCCGTGGATACGTTGGCGGCGGGAGATTTCTTCCATGGTGCATTCTGTTATGATTATCTTAAAACAAACGATTTTGCTGCATCGCTCAAACAGGCCGCCCATATTGCGGGACTCTCCTGCCAATCCTTTGGGACACGAGGGTGGTTGCAACAACTCGCGAATCTGGAAAAAATCAGGAAGTGATGGTGGCCAGTAAGCGTTGGCCCATCTCCCGGATACATGCACTTCTCCAAACCAACGTGTACTCCTTGGCTTTCACGATCCCTTGCCAATACAGCCTTTGCAGCAAAGAATCCCCGACCCAGGCCAGGGTAATCTCCCCCAGATCCTCTTTTGAAAGCAGATCAGATAAGCGTTGATAATCGGCTGGGTTGGACAAACCATGCGACCAAACGCGGGCCATAAGAGCTTGATCACGCATCAGTGATTCATGAAATAAAATATCCTGGTCTTGCCCCCAAGCGTGCAGGCAATGCATCGATAACCATCCATGCCCCCCGGTCACTTCCAGAATTAGATCGCTGACCGGGGGTGGCAAGGAGAGGGATTGATAACTGGCCCGCTCCTGTAACTCCATCGAGGAAAAACCCGGTAGTTCACAGACTGTGGTACTGTTGAGCAGAGAAGATTCACCATCCGCATGGGCCAGATGGTATAACCGTTCGCCACCGCACAATACCACCCGGAACGGATCATGGTGGGGGGGGGCACGATGCAGCAGGGCGGTCAGATCATACCGCAAGGATTCGGAAATGGTCTCAATGCCCATAACCAGGAAAAAGGCTTGACCCTGCTTGTCGGCCAAAAAATCCAATAACCCCTGTTCAAAATCGGACCGGGAATCAATCTTCCGGGTGATGCCAAGCTGCCGGGCCAGCGATGGGAAAAAACGGTCGTCCGCATCATCCCGACTGGCGGCTGGGGTGAGCAGCCAAGTATGACCTTCGGGAAAACGGGGTTGTACGCGCTCCAGCAAAACCCGAATGACCGTATCCGGGTCTCGATCCGCTTGATGCAGAATCAACAGCATCTTGGCAAGCCAAAGATATTCCTCCACGTCGTCAAGGAACGTCCGTTCGTTGCCACAAGGAGACCGCTCGGAAATGTTATGTGTCATGGCGGATGAATACGTGATGGAAAACCATGATGAACCCAGAAAGATCGTTTCTATTGCACTCCAAGCCGACACCATAACAGTCATCCCAAGGAATTTCCATGGCTGCCAAACCGGAATGCCCCTCAGCTTGTTCCACCCACCCCCGTTTCCCAGCTACTGATGCCGTGATCCGCTTGCATACCGTGGCGAACCAGCTCGCCTTGAAGGGTTCGCTTGGCGGTATGTAGACGGAAACGGGTCCAACCCAGGCTTTCGGAAAGTTCGGCACTTCCATGGCAGGACCAGACGATGTGACCGCCCCAAGTGATCACGCGATGATGCACATCTTGGACCCAACACAGGCGCATCGGTTGCCATTGGCGGGTATAACGGCTTTCACCCTTCAGGATTCCCGGAAAACACCAATGGACGATGCGCAACCACCAAGGGGCTGGCAACCAATGGATGGGAATGGTATCCCTCCAGGAGATCGCCTCTTCACACAGGGGGGTCAAGGCGGTGGTCAACAGGAGGGCATCCAGGGATGGATCGGCCCCCCCCTGGCGTCCATGGAGGGCGATGAGGGTATCGGTTTGAACAAAGGCGATTTTGGCGTTTTTGTCGGAAACCAGCCATAGGGTTCCTGCCAAGTCAATATCCACTTTCACGGTGAGTTGGGTCGGGAGATCCTGCATGGCATAGGTGAATGTCCGTCCGACATCCCGCCGCAGGGATAGGGCCAGGAGGGGATTGGGGCTGGGATGTTGCAGGCTTTCTTGTTCTCGGGGAATATGGTCCAGCATCAGATGGTTTTCTCCCCCCTGCACAACGATGACATTGGCCAGGTGAAAGGGACGGGTAGGATTGCCCAGCCACGGCCCTTGTTGCACATGCAGATGAATGTGGGGTTGGGGTGAACGGCCCGAATTCCCGCAACGGGCCAGGATTTGTCCTACGACGACAAAGGCGTTGACGCCAATGGTGAGGCTACCTTGTTGTATGTGGGACAGCAGGACATGATGGCCATCGGTGAGGGCGATGAGCAAAAAATTACCCCAACAATGCTCGGAATCGATCTGGCCGGGGGGATTGTCGGGGAGGTCGTCGCGGCAGGCACTGACAGTGCCGGTGACCGGGGAACAAATGGCCGCACCAAAGCAATGATAATCGGTCAGTTGGCGTCCGTCACCGTGATGGGCCGAACCGCCCTGTATTTTGTGAAAATCCAGCCCGTGACGCCATAGCCCCTGGTGGGTATGGGGTCCATCCCACCCTTGATACACCTGCCAAGTGCCCAAAAAAGGGGGTCTAAGGCCCACACTCCCCTCGGAAACCCCACGGGCCTCCGCCATAGCCATGGCTTCGGCAACCGTTTCCGGGATTTGGGGGGGGAAAATCCAATAGCGGCCCCAGGTTTCTCCCGCCCATGGTCCCAGGGCGGTCATCAACAACCAGGTGGTTGTGATAAAGGCCAGCGATAGGGGGGGGAGACCCAAATAATAAAAAATATTATAGATACTGAGAGAGACAAATCCGACGACCGCTGCGCCAACGATGGTTACCAGAAAGGTGCGTCCAACGGGGCGGGCAAAAACTCCCCCCGCCATGAGGGCAGTTAACATGGCGGCGGTTCCCGCGAGCGACAAGGGGATGGTGTAGGGCAACACCCCCAGTATCCGTAATTCCCCGGTGACGACGATGAATGCCAGGATGATCATCAGAAACAGGCGTCGGGAGGAGAGCAGTATGGCCAAGCAAATCAAACCCCCGCCACTGGGCGACGGGGAAAAATAGATCTGCCCCATGGAAATCAACCAAGCAAGGATGGGGCTGGCAACCCATTGATAGAGAAAAAGGTCAACGGGGTTGGGGAGGTGGGGCACGGCTCCAGGGAGGACCAGGGCACGTCCAACGGCGTAAAGCCCCACGCCAATGATGAACAAGGGCGATGAAAGGATGGGCAAGCCCCAGGGCAATGCAACCGTGGCATAAATCAAACGGCTCACCAAAGTTGCCAACAACCCCGCCAGAAGAGTCAAGGTGATGGTCGCGGGGGTAGGGGCGAAAAATGTCCCCACCATCAAACCCAACAAAACTCCATTGACCACATCCAGGTCTGCCACCTGGTTGGGCAAGGCCAAAAGCCGACGGCAGCTCAAGCTTGCCGCCCCTCCCAGCAGACCCATGAGTCCGACGGGGGGATTGAGCAAGGTGGCCGCAACCAAAAGCCAGTGGGCCTTACGGGATTTAAAATATAAAAATGAGCCGTAAGCACCCAGCAAGGTGTGGAAAAAAGGCCACAACGCTAGTCTTCCATGGGTTGGGGGAGGGGGAGCCAGGAACCGGGATTGGGATTCAAGCGCGCAGGGATCCGTTCGGGTTCGCACAGGGTCGATAAGGTTTCGCCCTGGCGGATGATTTCATGGGTGCCGTGGGGTGAAAGGAGTATGATGGCGGGACGCAGTTCGATGAACTGGAGCCATTGGGTGTTGTTGTAGGCCCCGACTGGGGAAAAAACCAGTCGATCCCCCACTTTCAAGGGGGGGAGACTCACCAGTTGGCGCATACAGTCGATATTCATGCACAACGGGCCGTAGAGAACCGTTTCTTCGGGAATACCCCCATTGGGTTGAACCAACCGGACCGGATGGTGATACCATAAGGCGGTCAGCATCAGGTTGATCCCCCCGTCCAAAATGACCCCGCGCTTGCCATCGACCAACCGTTTGGTCCCGACTACCGTGGTGACCAACGATTGGGCATCGTCGATCACGGCGCGTCCGCTCTCAATGATCAAGACCGGCGGCTCTCCAGGGCGATCGGACAACCCTTTTTTCAGGGCTTTTCCTACCGCTTGGGCAAATTCTTCAATCTCTGGGACCGCCTGTTCGGGGGGGGCGTAGACCCCTTGGAGGGCGTTGCGCGATGGAAAACCACCGCCAATGTCCAGATAGGTGATGCGGGTGTTACCATCTTTTTC
>PEAO01000021.1:0-20848 GCA_002753615.1 Magnetococcales bacterium DCbin2 | reverse complement strand
AGGCGCGGGGATCGAGGATGAACGTCCCAAAATGGCTGTGCAAGCCGTTGAGGGTCAGGTGTGGGCTACAGCGGATGCGGAGGGCCGCTTCGTGGGCTTGACCATTTTCCAGATTAAAACCAAATCGGCTCCAGGGTTCGGTGTAGCCGGTATTGAAATTTAAGCGCAAGGCGACGGGTACCACACGGTTTTGCTCTTTGGCGATGGCCTCGATAAGGCTCAGTTCATCCAGATGATCACAATGGATATGGGCACCTTCGGCGATGGCCCGTTCCAAAATCGGACGCGGTTTATAAGGGCCGTTGAACAAAATACGATTGCCGGGTACACCCAAAAGGCGGGCTTTTTCATATTCCGGTTTGGAAACGACCTCGGCCCAGGAGCCTTCCTGGTGGAGAATGCGGCATACGGCACTGAGGGTATTGGTTTTATAGGACCAGCCATGGATCACGCTGGGGTGATGGCGTTCAAAGGCTTGGCGAATCGCCCGCACATTGTGGCGCAGCCGCTGTTCCGAGGTGATAAAAAGCGGCGATCCGTAGAAATTCACCAAGTCATCGATGGGAACGCCATCAATCTCGGAGCGGGATGAATCGCTGCGGCGATGACCAAATTTGTTGATGGCCCCCAGATGCAGGGGTTGAATCATAGGGGGTTCCCAGATGAGTGTCAAAGGTGACGGTTGATTCATAACGATGCCTTTCCCTCATGCAAGGGGTGGTCAATGGGTGCCGGTGGTGGCGATGGCCGCCAGTTGGTCGAGACTGACGATGACATCCTGGGCATGACGGATAAACAGGGTGCCGGTCACGGGTGCGGCCAACCCAGGGCAAGCCTCCTGGGCCATCAGGTGCATCAGGATGGCGGGCAGATTGCGTCCCACGGCATGGCTCAAGTAAATCCACGAGGGGAAACGGGGGTTGATCTCCACCAGATAAAGTTTGCCATCTTCACCTTTGAGGGCTTCAACCTCCAAAGGACCGTGCCAGGATAAATGGGTGGCCAGCGTTTGTGCCATGGACAGAAGATCATGATCCTCGATGCTCACCCCGGCCCAAGCCTTCCCTTTGTCGGTGATCGCCCGTTTGCGCATCATCACCGCCCCCAAAAGGGTGCTGTCTGCATCACACACAGCGGTCAGGTTGATTTCGTGGCCGGGGATAAACCGTTGCACCAGCAGGGGATAACCCCACTGTTGGGCGATGCGCCAGCAGGCGGCTTTGGCCTCGGCGGGATGATGAACCACCTGGGCATCATAGAACAGCCCTTTGACCACCAGGGGATAGTGCCAACCCGATTCATGGCATTCTTCAAAAAAACGCAAATCGTTGATGGTACGGGTTTCCGGGGTATCCACACCCGTTGCACGGCACAGGGCGGGAAGGCGATCTTTACCCCGTTCGGCAAGGCTGTGCCGACTGGGGAGCAATGTGGTGATTTCCAGTTGGGACAAGGTGGCTGATAAACAGAGAAAATTGATCAATTCCGAGTCCAGACAGGGGATGATGGCGTCCATGTGGTCTCTCGCCTGTATTTCTTGCAAACGCTGTCTGAGCGATTCTTCCCCCGTGGAGGGGTAGGGGAGGAGATAGGCGGTATCGCACGATGAATCATGGTAGATCCCCGCATCCAGGCTGTCATAACCCAGGCCGATCAAACGCCCGTGGAATTCGGGATGCTCGCGCAAGCAACGGGCCACCGCCATGCCAGGACCGGGATTATCCGGGCGGGCGTTCATTCCGGTGATGGCAATGGACCAAGTTCGCCAGTTCTTTTTCTGGTGTCTGGCACTCATGGCAGATTTCTGGCTAATTGACGCAGGAAACCTTCCACTCCTCCCAACGCGATTTCCAACGGCACACGGTACACCTCTGCAAGTTTCATAGCGATTTCCCGAGCCGATATCCCCCCTTGCAATAGTTCCAGGGTTGTAAGACCCGTGGCATTGACCGTGAAGCTTTGGCCACTTTTGGGGTCAAAGACAAAGCCGTTCCGACTGACAGCCAAGCTTCCGAGGCGGCTTAAGTCCACGGTTGGAGAGAATACGGATTGGGCAGGGGCGGACATGTTGTTTTCTCTTTGAGGATGTGACGATAATCTAGGGATCAAATCCGGGGGTTACGGTGAAGGGGTAACGCAAAAAAAAGACCAGGACTCTGGGGACGATTCAAGAAGGTCATAGAGGTATTGTCGGGGACCGTGATACATTCCAGCCCAATGACTGCGGGGGCCTGGGAGATTACCCCCCGGCCCCCCGCACTGATTGCTTTTACCAAACCACGTCGGCCAATGTTGTGTCTTTAGGATGCGTCGGGTTAAAAACGCTACAGCAACTATTGTTTCAGGAAAGCCGTCGCCTCAAGATGGCCTGGAATCCGATTTAAAACCTTCACATAAGCATCCCGGGCAAGGTTTTTATGGTTCAGCCACAGGTGCGCACGGGCCATGTAGACCAGGGCATCGGTGTCGGTTGGATAATGGCTGGCCAAAGTCGAGGCATAACCCAACAAGCTTTCCCATTGTTTTTGGCCTTCGGCGGCGGCCATCATCCGCTGAAGGGCGGTTTGGTTAAGACGGGAAAGCTCCAGTACCGATCCGGCAAAAGCTGCCGCTTCACGATAACGTTGCTGTGCCAGGAGTGGCAGCGTAATCCCCAGGAGGGCATCAATGGAGTGCCCATTGGTGCGGAGTGCCAGCCGGTAATAATGGATGGACACATTGTGCTGGCCTTGGAGATAGTTCAACCACCCCAGGCGCAACATGACCAACTCTTGGTCACCATTGCGGGTTCCATGCAGGGGGAGAATGACTTCGGCGGCTTCAACGTATTTACCTGCCGTTTCCAGGGCATAGGATCTCTTGAAAAGGTCGGCGGTAGCTGCGGGAATTTGGCTGGAAGCCTTTGGTGGTGCGGAACCTTTGTCGCTTACGGTGTTTGGGGCACTTTGGGCGTCCGTGGTATGCCATGCGACAAACCAACCCATGATGGCTGCAAGAACAATAACAGATCGGGTCATGATATCACCAGTTGTAGGAATAGGAAAGATAGAGTGAACGGCTGTCGTATTTGTCGCTGATTGCCTTGTTTTCGTAGGCTTCGTAGCCGCCAAGGAGGAGGATACTGGCACGGGTTCCCACACGCCACTCCAGACCCATGGATGCGGATCCCTTCTGGGTATCGGCGAGATTGTAAACCGAGGCACCGTCCAAATCGACATTTAGAATTTTCTCGCCTACCATCCCGTTGGCCTTCAGGCTGTTGAGATGCAGAAAATTATCGGGATCAAACCAGTGGCTCCACTTGATGTCGAGGGCGACGGTGTCGTCCATTTTCTGGCCTGCGACGGGATTGACGACATCGATCAAGGTGGGTCTCAAGGAGATCCAGTCCGATTTTTCGTTGAAGGCCATACCGACGGCGGGTGAAAATTGCCGCGCCGACAGGTTGCTGTAGTAGTCGCTATAAGCACCAGCCATTTCCAGAGACCATGTTTGATCAAACGGGGAGAAGGAGACGACGGGGGCGGCCACTTTGACATCATCGGAATTTCGGGTAGGGTCATCGTTGTTGATGATGTGCCCATCCACCCGCAAACCAAGACGACCACCCCAGTGGTCGGGCGTCAGGTTTGCTCGGAGGCTGGCAAAAAAGGCGTCTTGTGAGATATCCTGGGTGGGTGCGACAAACGTGACCTCGGCGTGATTATAGCCCAGGGTAAAGCCATAACGCTCGTAATAATCGGAACTGAAGAAGATCCCTTCGCCGTGAAACCGTTCGCGCTGGCTGGAACCGGAATAATCTCCGACCACCCCTTGCAAGGAGACACCGGGATACCACGGGCCTTCCAGAGGGGGACTACGTGGTGCTTCCATCGCAACGGCGTCCACGGCGAGCAGGCTGAAAGCAGTACTCAATGCGCAAGGGAGAATGGACAATTGGCGCACAACAAGGCTCCCGTCAAATAGGTTTTTGAACACGATTTTTGAACACAAGAAACGCAGCTGGGGCAACCGGGCATAGCCCTACTCCAGGAACCTCCCGAACTGGTCCAATGCGTGAACGGTGACATCTCATTCTTCAAAAGACTGCCAAGCGTAGCCTTATCCCATATTTCTAAGAATATGTCAAGAAAATGATTGCGATTGCCCGGCCTGTTGTGATCTTCAAGGTCTTCGGTTGACGCATGAAAGGGGGCGGGGCATAATTCGCGGCAAGGACGGGTTTTGGGAGGGCGGGGGTGGGTAGCGAACCGCTTTCTTGAGAGGTCGCGGTCCGTTTCAACTCCTATTCATGTTCGACTTATCGCCCGTTGTGGCGGTTACACGGATCCATGGTCGCCTTCTATCGCACTACCGTCAAGGCCATCCCAACCAACGTCCTGCCGTTCTTGCTGCTGGCCGTGTTTGGTACCGTCCTGAAAACCTCCCATGGGCATCTCCATCCGACGCAACTGCCGATTCTGACCATCGCCCTGTTCGGCATCGGTTGTCATTGTGCCATGCAAGGAGACAGGCTCAGTGGTTTAAAAACCATGGAACGGTGGTTGGCAGGGCTGTGGCTGTTGTTTGCACTTTTCCTCGCCCTGAACAATCAAACCATCTATGCCGCATCCGGCGGTCCCCTGATGTGGTTGAACGTGGGATTGTGGCTCAATGCCCTTATGGCCCTTTATGTCTGGGCCGGCACCACCTTTTCTAACCTTCATGATCCCCACTGGCACCGATTGACCTTGCTTGCCCTAGGCTCAATGTCGGGCCTTCTGGCGATCCTCCTGTTGGCATCGCCCAACCCCAACATCGATGTGTTCCAAATCGCCATCGAAGCGGCCAATTACCTCGTGGAAGGGAAAAATCCCTATGCCGAACCCCTCTCCGATTTCTACCATGGGGCCTATGGATATGTCCCCGGTTATATCTACCTCCCCATCGTCTTGATCACCAATACCGTAGCGGTCATTTTTCTCGGCGATGTCCGCTATACGTACCTCTTCTCTCTCCTGGTGATCCTGTTCTTCTTGGGGTGGTTGGGGCGTGATCGGGGACTTTCGCGGTTATCGAGTACTTTGCTGCCATTGGTTTGGATCTCCTTTCCGGTTACCCTGTTCGTTTTGGAACAAGCTTGGAACGATACCCTCCTGATCGCCTTTTGCGCCCCGCTGGCATGGAGTCTCAACCGCCAGACCACCCGCTCTCCCCATCCCTTCTGGATCCCCACCGGACTTTTCCTGGGGTTGGCCCTGGGAACCAAACAATATGCCCTGATCATCGCCTGGATGACCTTCCTTTACCTGTGGAAACGCCTGGGGAGGGGGACCGCTTTCCGGGTTATCGGGTTGGCAATGGCGGTGGCGGCACTGAGTGTCCTCCCCTTTCTTCTCCATGATCCCCAAGCCTTCATCGATCATGCCTTCCGTGAGATTGCCGGTTATCGCATCCGTTCCGATTCCATGTCCTGGATCGCTTATATCCTGGCGGTCACCGGATTTGAAACCTTCGGAGAGATGATCCTGGAAATCTATCTCCTGTTTGTGGCGGTGGTGTCGTTCTGGTTTGTCCGCCAGCCCAGGGTCACCCTGTTTCATTGGGCTTGGTCCTTGCTGCTGATTTATGGTGGCCTGTTTCTCTTTGGTAAACAAGCTTTTTGTAATTATTATTATTTTCTAGCTTTTTTTGTTTTGCTGGCCATCCTTTTTGCCCAGGGCGGTGGGCAGGATGAAGCGGTCGAACGCGCAGAGCCTGTCGTATCGTCTGATTCTTCTCAAGGGGGGATGTTTTCACCCACCCTGTTTTGGTTTTTGTTGATCGCTGCCGTGGGGGTGCGTGTCGCCTTCATGGATGGTATTGAATTCAAAGAGGATGAATTCAATACCATTCTTTTGGCCTATCGCCAAGTGACCGGGGAGGGGGGATGGGCACAGGTTGGCTTGAAATCTTCTACTGGCCTGTATAATCCACCCTTCTTTGTCTATCTCATGGCGTTGCCGGTCGCTTTTTCCACCGATCCGCGCATGGTGACGATGTTTGTGGCGGGTTTTAACTTGTTGGGCATCTTTGCCCTGTATCGCTTGCTGAAATGGACCTTTTCGACCCATTTTGCCGCAGTGACGACCGTGTTGTTTGCCGCGTCTCCCTGGCCGATCCTCTACTCCCGAAAAATTTGGGCGCAGGATTGTCTGTTCACCTTCATGATGGCATTGATGGCCGTCCTCATCTCCCTGAGCGAACGGTATCGCCCATGGAAGGTATGGCTGGTGTTCGTGTTGTTGGCCATCGTGACACAATTGCACATGAGTGCTTGGTTTCTCCCTCCGGCGATCCTCCTGTTCATGCTCCGGTATCGGGTGGGGGTCCGTTGGCGAGATCTGGGAATCGGCGTGATGATCGTGCTGGTGGCTTATTTCCCTTACCTCCAGTTTCACATGCAGACCCATTTTCAAAATGTGTGGGATGCGGCCAGCCTCATGTCCCAAAAAGGATATGTCCTTCCAACCGGGAATTTTATGTGGATGTTCCTGATATCGGCGGGGTTGGGCTATCAATATGTCCTTGGTAATGAAGGGTTCAGTCGTTTTTGGGATAGCTATCTCATCCTGATGCCCTATCCATTTTTCTTGCTGTTTTTATCCTTGAGTGTTTTGGGTTTTGTTTGGGTTTTGGGCAACCATTGGCCTTTCCAGCCCCTCTCTCTGGCCTGCAACAGACAGGCAACCCGGACGCAAAAAACCACGGCATTGTTTTTACTGATTCTGGTGACGATTCAGGGGTGCTACTGGTTTTTGGATATCCCCTCTTTCCCCCATTATGGCATCATCATCTATCCCTCGTTGTTCGTCTTTGCCGTGATGGTTTTGGAGGTGATCCATGGCCGGTTGCCGGTGACGTGGCGCAATAAGGCGGTGATGGTGACGGTAACGGGAATTGTCATCGCCAATCTTTATTTTATGCTGACCTTCCAAAGCTTTGTCCGCTATACCCCCCAGTCCATCACCGGCGATTATGGAATACCCTACTTTGTCCTCGAAGAAAAATGGCAGCAGTTGTTTTCGGCGATGGAAAAGGGGCAATCCAAACGATAACCTCCGCCAACCTTAATCCGAATAGATCGACTCCCGACATGGACTCTGCGCTATCCCTGGTTCAACGACGTTTTGAAGGTGCCGTGGTCCATCATAGGGCAGGTCGGCTGTCGGAGGCGGCGACCCTCTATCGCCAAATCCTCCAGGAGGAGGCCCTCCATGCGGATGCCTTGGGGATGTTGGGTATCCTGGCCCATCAGCAGGGGAACGACGCCGTGGCGTTGGAATATCTTGGCAAAGCGGTGGCGTTGCGACCCGACTGGATGGAGGCCCATTATAATCTGGGCAATGTTTGCAAGGCGTTGCAACGTGAAGATCAGGCGGTCGCCAGTTATCGCAAGGTTTTTGCGCTGGGTTCGGACGTGCCGGATGCCTGTTTTTTTGCGGGCAATGGTCTCAAGGAGCTGGGTTATCTGGAAGAGGCAGTGACCTGTTATCGCAGGGCCGTCCAAGTAAAACCCGATTTTACCGATGCCCTGGATACCCTTGGGCTGACACTGTTGGAATTGGATCGGGTTCGGGAGGCTGTCGATACCTTGGAACGGTTGCTGACCATCGCGCCCCATCATGGGGAAGCCCTGGCCAATTTGGGGGTGGCCTATCAGGAGTTACGACGTTTTGATGAGGCCATCGATCACTATGTGCGTGCGTTGCGCGTGAAACCGGAAACCCCGGAAATTTTGTCCAACATGGGATTGGCTTTCCAAGAGTTGGGGCGTTTGGATGAGGCGGAACAGTGTTTCCAAAAGGGGTTGCGGATCAAACCCGACGATCCAACGGGTTTGAATAACCTGGGCAATCTTTATAAGCAGCAGGGAAAATTTGACGAGGCTTATCGGATTTACCGGCAAGCCCTGCAATTGGCCCCCAATTCCCCCGAAATTACTACCAATCTGGGTGCGATGTTGTTTGACCAAGGGTTGTTGGAACCGGCGGGGGCGGCGTTTCATCAGGCTTTGGGGCTTCAGCCGGACTATCCCGAAGCACACCTGGGGCTAGGATTATTGCATCTGCTTCAGGGAGACTTTGAAGTCGGCTGGCGTTATTTTGAATGGCGTTGGAAAACAAGAAATTTTATCCATAACCAGTATCCACAACCCCTGTGGCATGGCGGTCGCTTGGAGGGGGGGACGATTCTTCTGCATTGTGAGCAGGGTTTTGGCGATGGCATCCAGTTGATCCGCTATGTCCCCCTGGTGAAAGAAAGAACAGGTGCCCGCGTTGTCGTTGTTTGTCCCGAACCGCTCAAACGTCTTTTTGCGACGATGGCAGGGGTCGATGATTTGGTGACCGGCCAAGATGCGGTGTTTGGATGTGACTGCCAAGCCCCCTTGATGAGTCTCCCTTATTTGATGGGGACGACGGTGGCGACGATTCCGGCGACCATCCCCTATCTGGCGGCGGAAGCGGGGGCGGTGGCGGTTTTTCGGGAGCGGTTGCAATCTTGGCCCGGTTTGAAGGTGGGGATTGCGTGGCGGGGGGATCCCCGACATAAAAATGATCGCAATCGTTCTCTGGATCCTTCATGGTTGACCCCTTTGTGTGCCATGGCGGGGGTTCGTCTGGTCAATCTGCAAAAAGACGCTACGGCGGCGGAACTTGCGCTGTTTGCCGGAGAGGGGGGTGTGATCGATATGGCTGGTCTGCTGGACGACTTTTCCGCGACGGCGGCCCTGATATCCAATCTCGATGGGGTGATTGCGGTGGATACGGCGGTGGTCCATTTGTCGGGGGCGTTGGGGGTGCCGACTTGGGTGCTGTTGCCGCATGTGGCCGACTGGCGATGGATGCAGCGGCGGACCGATAGCCCGTGGTATCCCCGGATGCGGTTGGTGCGGCAGGCGGTGGCTGGGGAATGGCAGGGGTGTGTCGCCGCTGTGATGGCCGATTTACGCGATGGGGTGGGTGTCGTGGACGGGGGAGACCGATCATGAGGCAAACCCTTGAATTGGCGTTGCAACATCATGCGGCGGGGCGGCTGGCGGAAGCGGAGGCGTTGTATCGGGCGGTATTACAGGTCGATGAAAATCATCCCGATGCCCTGCACTTGTTGGGGGTGATCGCCCATCAGGTGGGCCAGGATGAGATGGCGGTGACGTTGATGACCCGATCATTGGCGGTCAAGCCCGATTATGCTGAGGCGCACAATAATCTCGGCAA
The DNA here is from genome assembly GCA_002753615.1 of Magnetococcales bacterium DCbin2. GTDB lineage: Bacteria > Pseudomonadota > Magnetococcia > Magnetococcales > UBA8363 > UBA8363. The sequence goes on along the minus strand of PEAO01000021.1, from coordinate 11,612 downwards.
TGCACTGCGGCACTTGGGACGGATGGCGGAGGCGTTGGCCAGTTATCAAAACGCTTTGGCGGTTCGGAGCCAGTATCCCGAAGCGTCGAATAACGTGGGCAACGTTTTGATGGCCATGGGCGATGTCCATGCGGCTATTTCTCATTATCAGCAGGCGTTGGCGATTCATCCCGATTATGCCGAAGCTGCGATGAATCTTGGCAACGCCTTGAAGGGGCTGGGGCGGTTTGCGGAGGCGGAGGTCGCCTTGGAGAAGGCGTTGGCCCTCAAGCCGGAATGGGTGGATGCGGGGATTAGTCTGGGGCAGGTGTGGTGCATTCAGGGACGGTGGCACGATGCCGAGGTGGTGTTGCAACGGGTCTTGCGCTTGCACCCCGATCATCCCGAGGCGTTGATCACCCTGGGCTTGATCGACCAGGATAGGGGCCGGTTCGAGCAATCCGTAGCACTGTTTACCCAGGTATTGGCGATCCGCCCCAATGATCCTGTTATCTTGTTCCATCTGGGGATCAGTCTGGACCGGTCGGGTCGGGAAGAGGAAGCTTTGGAAGCCTTGCGGGCCGCTTTGGCGGTGCAACCCGATTTTCCAGAAAGTCTGCTCCATAGGGGCAATATCCTCCAGAGGCAGGGTCATTTCCAGGAGGCTATCGCGTGTTATCAGGAGGCGATTCGGTTCAAGCCGGACTATGGCGAGGTGTATACCAATCTGGGTAACGTGTTGAAAGCCATGAACCGCCTGGATGAGGCGATTGTTCATCACCAAAAATCATTGTCTCTGTGTCCCGATAACCCCAAGGGGCATATCAATCTGGGCAATGTTTTTTTTGAGCAGGGGCGTTTGGAGGAGGCCGCCGCCAGTTATGCCACGGCGATGGCTTTGGACCCGAACGGCGTTGAGGCGCTGTCCAATTTGGGTAACGTGATGTTGGAACAGGGGCGTCCCCATGAGGCCATGGCGTTGTATCACAAAGCTTTGGCCATCGATCCTCGTGCGACCGATCCCCTGGCCAATTTGGGGGTTGCCTTGCAGCGGGAGGGGCGTTTGGCGGATGCTGTGGCTTGTTATCGGCAGGTTCTCGCCATTAATCCCAGGTCTGCCGAGGCCCTCTCCAATTTGGGTAATGCATTGCACTACCAGGGGAATTATGACGAGGCTCTGGAGGCGTTTCATCAGGCACGTCAGATCATTCCGGGGTTGGCGGATGCTTGGTTCAACGAGGCGATTACCCGTCTGCTCCTGGGGGACTATCCCTTGGGTTGGCGGCTCTATGAATGGCGGTGGCAGACCAAGGCGTTCGGGTTTCATGGCCATGGGGAGCCGTTGTGGGATGGCTCGCCATTGACGGGAAAGTCCATCCTACTGCACTGTGAGCAGGGGTTGGGGGATAATATCCAGTTTGTCCGTTATGTGGGTTGGGTCAAGGAAGCGGGGGGGACGGTGGTGTTGTATTGTCCGCAGCCGTTGCGGCGGTTGTTTGCGAACGTGCCGGGTATCGACCTCATGATTGGCCGGATGGAAGAAAAACCGTTATGTACGTTTCAGGCCCCTTTGCTCAGTCTCCCCTTGAAGCTCGCGGATCGGCTCGACACCATCCCGGCCTCTGTCCCCTATTTATGGGGCGATTCTGGGTTGGTGGCGATGTTTCATGATGAGCTGGCACGGTATCCCGGATTGAAGGTGGGCATTGCCTGGAGGGGTAATCCGAAACATAGAAATGATTGGAGCCGTTCCATGGACCCTGGGGTAATGGCGGTTTTGAATGGGGTTTCCGGTATCACTTTGATCAACTTGCAAAAGGATTCCACGGCGGAGGAAAGAGGTGTTTTTAACGATGGCTTGGTTGACATGAGCCATCGGTTGCATGATCTTGCAGACACCGCCGCCATCATTGCTAATTTGGATGTGGTGGTTTCCGTGGATACGGTGGTATTGCATCTGGCGGGTGCTTTGGGATGTCGGACGTGGGCGATGCTGGCGTTTGTCCCCGATTGGCGTTGGTTGTTGGGGCGCAGCGACAGCCCCTGGTATCCGCATATGCGGCTGTTTCGGCAAAAAGCCCCCGGTGACTGGGATGGTTGTGTGGATGAAGTGGTGCAGGCTTTCAAAGAATTCAGCGTTCATGGCTGCTCGTGAATCATCAAGACTGGAGTGGGTTATGCCGGAGATAGAGGGTGGTCGGGGGACGGGTGTTGACAAGGAAAAATTGGGGATTTGGTTGACGTGTGCCGTGGTGTTGGGGTCGTTATGGTTTACATATGGTCCGGTTTTGCCATTCCCAAACGGTGATCTTGGTCATGATTACAGTTTATTTATTCCCAATTTGGTCGCAGGATTGATCAAATTCAAGGCGAATGGTTTGTTTTCCATCCCCTGGTTTTCCCCGGCCCAGTGTGGTGGGTTTCCATTTTTCCCCGATGCCAACGTCCCTTATTACAGCCTCCCCCAGTTTTTGACCCTGGTTGTAGACCCGGTAACCGCCCTTCAAATTTCCTTCATCGTTTTTGGGGCGATAGGGTTTCTTGGAGGCTATCTGTTGCTGCGCAAAGGGTTTGGGGTGAGCTACCAGGCTAGTTTGTTGGGGGCGTTCGTTTTTGCCTTGAATGGATTTTATGCCCATCGGTTTGTCAACGGCCATCTCGCGTTTCATGCGTTTTCTTTGGCACCATGGACCGCCTGGGCCACGGTGACGGGTATCCAAAAAGGGATGCGGGAGCATCTTTACGGGATATCGGTGATCGGGGTGACCTTTGCGGTGATGCTTCATGCCGGAATGGTCCATGGCATACCGCCGATTATTTTGGGGATGGCGATTTTGCTGTTGATCCATGGGATTCTCGGCACATGGATGTGGGGGCCGTGGATCCGTTTTGCCCTGGGTGGTTTGTTGGGTATTGGTCTGTCTGTGGTCAAACTGGTCCCCCTGATGTCATTGTTGCAGCAGTTTCCTCGGGATCAATATCCTTTGCCGGGATTTGACAGTATCCCCAACGCGGTTTGGTTGATGGCTCAGGCGTTGTTTATCTATCCCCCCATGGCGGAAATTCATGCCCATATGGCCGCCAACGGTTCTATTTATCTGATGGATCATGAGTTTCAATATGGTATTGGGATCGTGCCAGGGTTGTTGCTGTTTTTATTCTTGATGCGGCAAATGTGGAAGCCTGAAACCGGAATGGATGTGACCAGGGTGAGGGCCGTTTGGTTGATTGGGGTGTTGTTGGTGATTCCTGTATTGTTAAATTATTATACACCGTGGTGGAATAGCGTTCTTAAAAGCTTGCCTTACTTTAAAAATAGCTCCAGCTTGGTGCGTTGGTTTTCCCTGTATGTGTTTGTGTTGCCGGTTCTTGCAGCTATTGCTTTGGATCATCTGGAATTGCCCAGGAAAAGGTTTTTACTTCTTTTTGGACTGGGGATGGTGGTGACGTGGGGGCAGGCACTCAACAGCAATCTGGAATATATGACGACAGCATTGGGGCGTTACAGTTCGCACAAGCAAGTTGCGTTTTGGAGTAAGGTTAAGTTTGGCGATGAAGTCCCCAGCATCAAGTTTATGGCAATTGCTTATGATGGCAAGACTCTGGAGCCGGTTTTCCTGATCGATAGAAATGATTCCATGGCGAATTCGTCCAGCCAGATCATGTGTTATCAATCGATGATGGGTTATGGGTTGGAGTCGTTTCCTTTGGGATTGTTGAAGCCGATGGCACCCATGAGTATTGTGGGTGACGGGTTTTTAAATGTGAAGAGACCGGAATGTTATCTCTATCCAGAGGAAAACGGATGCAAACCGGGGGATCATTTCCGGGTGGATGAGGAACGGACGGCCAAGGAGTTTCTTTTTTATAAAGATTATGAATTCAGCAAACCGCGTATTCACGATATGGCGGCGGTGGTGAATGGGCTTGCCGTGTTATTGACGGTGGGAATGGTTGGTTATGCGTTGACCCGCAGTTCCCGGCCTGATGATGCTGAAACACCTAAGACGTGACGGAAAGGATGGATCAAGATGCCCGATTTGGCGATAGTCGTTCCAACGTATAACGAAAACAAGAATATCCGCGAGCTTGTGGGACGGCTGGACGGGGTGTTGGCGGGTATTGATTGGCAGGTGCTGTTTGTGGACGATGATTCGCCGGATGGGACGGCGGATGTTGTCCAGGCGTTGGGGGAGGAGCAATCGCGGGTATCGTGTTTGAAGCGTGTTGGACGCCGGGGATTGTCATCGGCGTGCATCGAGGGGATGCAACAGGTTCGGGCACCGGTGTATGCGATTATGGATGCCGACTTGCAGCATGACGAGACGCGGCTGCCGCTGATGTTGGCGAAGATTCGTTCCGCCGGGGTGGATATTTGCATTGGTACCCGGTATGCGGGGGGGGGGAGTGTTGGGACGTGGGGATTGGGGCGAAGGTTGATCAGTCGAGCCGCCACCTGGATGACCAATCTATTGCTTGGGACGCGGATGTCGGATCCGATGAGTGGTTTTTTTATGGTGACCGATGGGATTATGCAGCAGGTATATCCGAGGCTGGACGGGCAGGGGTTTAAAATTTTATTGGATATTGTCGTCAACGCCCCCAAGGGGGTTGTGATCGGCGAGGTGCCGTTTACCTTTCGTCCACGGATGGCGGGGGAGAGCAAACTGGGGATTTCGGTGATTGTGGCGTTGTTGGTCTTTTTGATGAAGAAGGCCCCAGGGCGACTGATGGGACGCTGAGTGTGTTGACGAGAAGAAAAGGAAATAACATGTCCACAACCGATCTTGAAGAACTATTGCGCAATAAAAAAAGAGCCGAGGGTCCGACGATCAACTGGGAGGGTAGGAAAACGGTATGGTTGCGAAAAATTGAAGAGCTTTTTCGGGATATCAAAGATTGGTTGGCTTCCCTGTGCCAGGATGGTCTTCTAACAATCGAAGAAGATACGGATAATCTTAACGAGAGACATATTGGCCCCTATTTGGTGCCAACACTAAGAATCACCAATCGGGCAGGAGAGGAAGTGCGGTTGTCTCCTGTGGCAACGCAGATCATTGCTGGCTATGGACGGATCGATATGCTAGGTCCAAATTGGCGGAAGCTGACGATTGTTTTGTCAAGCTCGGACAGACCCGCAGCTTTTCATGCCAGGGTTTTTGTTGGCGATGGGTCTGATATGAAAAAGGTAACGTCTACGGACCATGATACTCCCAAATTGTTATCCATTGTTGAAATCATGGACAAACATTGCCGGTGGTATTTTGTTGATCCATCCGACGGAAGTCATCGGCGATTGGTTACACAGAAGTCTTTTGAAGACGCCCTGATTGGAATGTTCGCGCCGTGAAAGCTCCCAATCTTTCGGGGTTGAACCCAGGAATTGCTCTCATTTGGGATATGTTTGAAGAGGCATCCAATGCGTTATCCATCAAAGAGCAAGCGTTGTTATTGGTTGCTTCCATAGGAGAAATCAATGATTTGGCTCTTGCCCGTTTTGCCCGTATGAGTGAAGCAGAAATCAAGGTATTTTTTAAAAAGTCAAAAGATGAACTGTCTGCAATGACAATCATGAATTTATTATCAGCAGCGGAGGGGTGCATTCGGGTCGATTTTGAGCGTCGTGCCCAGAGTGAAACCGAAACGGATCCTGTGAGTGTTGCATTTCAGTGTATTGCCAGATATTGTATAAAGAACAGGAATAGTCCTCAACTTGGTATCAAAGATATTTTGATGATTTATCTTGAGAACGACCCTTCTATCAAAGATAAACTGGAGAATTTCGAGAAATATTGGCCATATCGCAATTGGCTTTGTCATGGTCGTTGGGCCGCACTCCCTTTTAAAGACGAGCCGCTCCCCGAACCTCAAGAGTTTATGGTGGCAATAACATCTCTTCTGGATGCTTTGGACTTTAGGGGAAGTATGAATGGGTGAGCGTAGGGAAGTCTTGGAACGTATTGTTGGGGTGGCGTCGCAGGTGCGGTTGGGTTGGGATCCCCAGGATCGGCCCCTGGTAGAACTTAAAATCGATGAACGCGACGTTCATATCGAGTTTTTCTTTGTGAGAGCCAATGGCAGTGAAATCGCGGATGGGGATACGATTGTGGCGGCGGGCATTTTCCACGACGGTATCTTTCGGGCGATGGCCTATTACAATGTCACACAGGGCAACTCCAAAACAGAAAAAATAGCCAAATATCTGACATTGATCGGTTTCCTTGGGTTTGGATTTGCATTGCTCAGTTTGGTTGCGTTGGTGACGGGTGTGACGGCGGCTGTCGGGATCACCAGCAACCTTGCGGTTGCCATTGTTGCGGTCATCTTTTTGTTTGGGAGTATTATTTTTTTTCTACGGGGGCGGCAGATGGCCAAAGCCATCGCTTTGGTTAAAACGTTTCAAATCGAGTCCAATTAAGTTTGGCAATCCAGGGAGATGGCCTTGTTGGAAAGATCGGTTGGTTTTTCGGGTTATGGGAGGAATACCATCCGGTTTGGTCTTCTTTTTATCGCTTTTTTTATTGTTTTCCTTTTAAACAGAACCCTGATTTTAAATCATTTTTATTAGGCTCAATTTAGATTCCGGGGGCTTATTCAACCACAAGGATACGTTCAGATTCCCCCCCACTTTAAAACTTTTGAAAAGAAAGAAGGGGGTCTGGGGAATTCTTTCCCCAGGGTTTTTACTTTAAATAAAAAGCTTCATTCTTCGCCTTTGAATTTGCTCTTGGATTTAAATAAAATCAAAAACAAATTCAAAAGTAGAGTATGAAAACCTTTTTGTTTAAATTCAAAAACAAAGTCAAAACCCTGGGGGCAATCCCCCAGACCCCTTTTTTCTTTTAATAATTGATCCTTTCCGAGGCATTTGGACGTGCCAATTTCAAATGCGATTGCCCTGGTACAGCCACCTTCTTGACTTGCCCCCATCTTTGTAGTACGCTTTAAATGAGTACACTATGAGGAAAAAGCCATGCCAAGAGCGATGATCAGAGACAACAACCGAATAGCCCTGCGAATCCGTCCAGACGACAAAGCAACCCTGATGCGCGCCGTCGCGTTGGAAAATACCGATTTGACGGACTTTGTTATTAAGAACGCGCTGAAGGCCGCAAAATCTGTCATTGACCAATCCGAGCAAGTTAAACTTTCTGAACGCGACAGCCTGCGCGTGCTTGAACTTCTGGAAAATCCACCCGCCCCGAACGCAAAGTTGCTGGCAGCGGCTCAGGCCATGCCGATACAGCTATGAGTCTTCCGACTTGGCACGAAGAAGCTATTGTCAGAGGGTACGATAGGGAATCTTTTGATTGTGGCGATGACGCTCTGAATGATTATCTCCGTCACAATGCCCGCAAAAGCCATGAACGCGGCAGCGCAAAAACGTTCCTTGCGATCTCGGAGGATGACAATAAAACAATTCTTGGATTTTACAGCCTTAGCCCAGCGTCTGTTGAATATGCCCGTGTTCCTAATATGGTAAAACGCGGCTTGGCACGATATGACGTGCCTGTTTTTCGCCTCGGTCGTCTTGCCGTACACCGCACGGTTCAAAACAATGGCATGGGGGGGCAACTTCTCCTGTCCGCTGGTCGGCGGTGCCTTCTGGCGGCGGAGGAAATTGGAGGTGTCGCCCTTCTGATTGATGCCAAACATGAACGGGCTGCCAACTGGTACATGGGCTATGGTGCTTTTCCGTTGCTGGATACGCCGCTCTCGTTGCTTCTACCTCTTTCCACCATCAAGGCAGCATTGCAAACAAGGAAAGATCACCCCATCTCGGCGACGCAATAACAATAATTATCATATGATAATTCTTTAATAATATAAAGGTGACATAGATCCTGCGGGAGCTGAAATGAAGATCATGTCGCAGCATTTCACGTTGGATTTGTGGTATTTGACTTAGGCCGAATACTCGGTTGAGCTATCCAGATGGCCACTTTGCTCGTCCACCTGGATGGGGATGCGGATGGTAAAAATGACCCCCTCACCCTGGGAGCTTTGGCAGGTTATGGTCCCCTGCAACAGGTCCGTTACCAGCGTGTGGACGACATGCATCCCCAAACCGCTGTGGTCTGTCCCCGGTTGGGTGGTGAAAAACGGTTCAAACACCCTTTTAACAACCTCCCGTTCCATCCCTTTGCCATTGTCGCGGTAGACAAAAAATAACTCTCCTGAATCCATCGTGATGGTGATGGTAATATGTTCGCCCTCGGTGTTCTTGAATCCATGAATGATTGAATTCATGACAAAATGGGTCACAATCTGCGAAAACGCACCGGGATAGGTGGTGATGGTGAGGTCGGATGGGCAGTCGAGTTGAACGGTTTGTTGCGTTTTCTTCAGCTCCGGCTGCAAATTAAGCAATATCCCTTCTAAATAGGGCAAAAGGTTGATGGAACGTTTTTCCTGTTTGCTTTGATCCACGGCGGTCACCTGGAAATTTTTGATCAAATCCCAGGCCCGTTTGATATTGGATTGAATGATCTGGGTGGACTCTTGGGCAGAAAGGAGAAATGGTTCCAATCCCGCCAGATTCAGAGTGTCGCTTTGCCGTTGCTGTTCCAGCGTGTGAATACGCTCGGTGAGCGACGTGGCCGCAGTAAAACTCATCCCCAGAGGGGTGTTGATCTCATGGGAAATGCTCGCCACCCTATTGCCAAGTGTTGCCATGCGCTCAGAACGGACCAATTGTTCTTGATAGTTTCTCATGGCGTTGAGATGATTTTCAAATTCCTGGCTCTGCCGTTCCATTTTGTCTTCCAAGAGTCTCAACTGGCAGCGGAGGGTCTCCTCGCCATGGCACCGGTGGATCATATTGGCAAGTGCCTGACCGGCAACCAGTAAAAATTCTTCTTCGCGTGGGTTGGGTGGGTGCCCTTCGTCCAGATACAGTGCCAAAACACCCAATGTCATATGATCAGAAACCAGGGGGACGACATAATGGTCGTGATCCTTTTTTCCAGGAAAAGTCACCTCATGATGGGCATCGTTGGCATTGGCATGTAGAAAACGTTGGGTTTGCGCCGTTCGGCCACACAGGCAAAACCCAAGTGGAATGCGCGAGCAACGGGTCAAAATTTCCGCACTGAGTCCCTGGTGGACATGTAAAACTAAATCCTCGGAAACACAGTCTTTCAGAAAAATGGCCCCCCGACTTTGGTTGACCAGCCAGGAAATGGTGAGAATTTCACGCAACCCCTTTTGTAGTTGTGTGGAGAGTTCGTCATCGGTAAATGCAATGTGGTACAGATTGGTGATGATTTGCCAATAACGGACCTCTTGTTGGTGCGACTGCTGCATTTTCACCCTTTGGCTGATATCGCGAAAGGAGACGACCGCCCCATGAATGCGGTCGTCATGGAAAATCGGCGTGACGGTGTATTCCACGGGAAAGCAAGAACCATCACGTCGCCAAAAAGTGTCTTGGACCAAAGGGCGGGGTTGGCCATCGACGAGGGTGGCGCGAATGGGGCCGTGGGACTCAGAATCATCACGACCATCGGCGTGGGCGTTGCGGATCACCGTATGGATCGGCTTTCCCATCAGCGCATCGCTTGCCCACCGCAGCATGGATGCAGCGGCGGGATTGATGAAGGTCAGCCGTTCTTGTTCATCGATGCCGTAAACCCCTTCGCCCAGGGATTCTAAAAGCAGTTGGTTACGGTGCTGCAAGGCATTCATGGCCAAGTGGGTCTGGTGAAATGCGTTGGCTTGGTCTTGCAGGGCGATGGATCGTTCCTGAACGGTGCGTTCCAGTTCCTGATAGGATTCATTCATGGAATCGATCATTCGGTTGAAAGCCTTGGCCATGTCGCCGAATTCATCATGGGTTTCCAGGGGTAACCGTTCTTTGTGGCGAAAATCATCCCCAATGGTATGCATGGTTGCGGTCAGGCTGGCAAAGCGGTCGGAAAATAATCTTTTGAATAATAGGTGGTGCAGACCCGATAGCAGCGAGAACAGAAGGAGGGTGCAGCCGGCGAGGACAAAAAAGCGGGAATTTTGCGCTGCGATTTCAATCCCCATGGGTACGGTGATGATGGTGGCACTCACCACTTCACCGACCGGCCAGTTGAAACCACTCTCCTGGCCATAGGTATCGCGTAGGCGGGCTGGGGCGTGATTGGGATCGCCGTGGCAGGGGAGACATTTCTCCTCCATGATGACGGGATGCGCCATGTAGAAAAACGTGTTCCCTTGAATTTGTTGATAACCTTCCTGAACGGAAAGGGCACTGTTATCGTTAAATTTTTGAATAATATCGGCTTCGAATGGGGTGGCGCGGTTGGTAGGGTTCAAAGGGGCGCGTGCCGGTTGACGATAGCTATATTCGGGAAATTCCTGGTTGAAACGTTTGAAAATCTCGTTGGTGACAAAAGAACTGGATTTCCCTTCCGGGATGTATTCGGGTATCCAATGATCCAGGGTGGGGCGCAGTACTTTGGTGACATAATCGCGTGATGCGTCGGCAAACTTGGCCAGCAGTTTGGTGCGGTGATGGATTTGTTGCTCCATCTGTTTTCTTTCCAGATGTCCCAGGAGGAGGGCAGTCAACAACAGAATGAAGGCCATGGAAAACGATATGGCGAACAAATAACGACTTTTTATGGACATTGGATTTTCTTAAGATGCCTTTGAAAAAACATCGTTACCATGGAAATCATGGATGATCTTAACATGATCTCCTCATCCGACAAAATACCAGAATGCTGGGGAAGTCCCCATCTCCTCCTTGAGTCGATAGACGGGTTTGTTTTCGATGAGATAGCGAATTTCCGATGTCGGGTCGAGAACATTGCCAAAGATTCGGGCACCGGTGGGACAGGCTTCAAGGCATGCGGGTAATAATCCTTTGCGGGTTCGTTGCAAGCAGAAGGTACATTTCTCCATGACGCCGGTGGGGCGTGGGCGATTGCTTAGATAATCGGTGACAGGTTGATAATCGTCTGGGGGGATATGGGGTTGTCCCCAATTAAAGTGGCGGGCACCGTAGGGACAGGCGATGGCGCAATAGCGGCAACCGATGCACCAATCATAGTCGATGACGACGATGCCATCGGGTTCTTTCCAGGTGGCTTGGACGGGGCAGGCTTGCACACAGGGCGGGTTATCGCACTGTTGACAGGCGATGGGAAGATAACGATGGCCCGGTTCGGGAATGGTTGGGGGATTATAATAGGGGTCGGCCTGGGTCAGACTGGTTGCAGTTTGGGGCATGGAGAGGACGCGAATATTTTCCAGGGCACCACCGCGACCGCAATTATTTTCCCGGATGCACGCTTCGACGCAACGGCGCGTCCCTTTGCAGGCGGCCAGGTTCAAGGCTTGGGCAAACTGGACGTTGGGCAAGGGGGGGGTGACGGTACACTGGAGAGCAATCTTATGGGTCCGCTGCGCATCGCGTTGAATCCGCGCCAAGGCTTGTTGCACCTCTTCGGGGGACATTCTTTTAAAATGGTTTTGCAGCAGGTGGTCCAGGGTGTCGGAAAGGGTTGGGGTATCGATGATCCCCAGGGCGTGTGCGGTCCCGGTGGCGATGGAAGCGGTCGCCCCTGCGGCCAACCCCTTGAGGAGGGTGCGGCGGGATGGGGATGGGGGGGTAGGGTGACTCATGGCTGCGGGGTCTC
>PEAO01000020.1 GCA_002753615.1 Magnetococcales bacterium DCbin2 | reverse complement strand
GACCCCTTCTTTCTTTTCAATAGTTTTTTTTGGGGGGATCTGAACGGTTACGAATCTGCAATAACCATTGAGGCGGTTTTTCAAACAGATCCTTGATTGTGGTATCGTACTGGGATCTGCTTTCTTCTTTCTGATTTTCCATAGATGCCCATTTCAATGATTGGATACTGCATCCCCGGAATTCTCAAACACATCGTCCAGGGATTGCGCATCAAGAATGCGAAGGCCCCACGTTTCTAAGGACGGTGATTCCGCTTGAGCAATTTTTTCATTGACCCAATCAGGTACGTCGCCAAAACGACGCTGCAATTGGTGGGTCAGCATTTTAGCCTCACCTTTCTGTTCACCGATCTGCTGACTCTCCATCTGCATCTTCATGATGATAGGCCGAAACACATCGTTTTCCATAAGATTAAAAGTCAGTGACATTTCTTCAGCCTCCGTTTTGACGACCATTTCCAGCCTGCGCAACCTGGATAAAACGACCAATTTCGTCAGGGCATCGGCCCTGGCTTTGATCGGCAGTTCACTGATGCGATACAAAATTTCCTGGATCACCTCTTTTTGATTGTCGATCCGACAAAGGATCGCCAGAATGTTTTCCTCCAAGGACGGGCTATCCATCAACGCGCGACAATCGATGCTGCGGATGTCAACCACTTCGTAGCAATTCCACCGACAAGAGTTTCACCGCGTTCAATCCAATCAGAATCTGCAATAACCGTTGAGGCGGTTTTTCAAACAGATCTTTGATTGTGGTATCGTACTGGGATCTGCTTTCTTCTTTCTGATTTTCCATAGATGCCCGAAACGTGATGATAAGACGTTGAGCCACAATAAAACAACTCTATTCACAGTCAGATTGTCCAGGATTTCACCTTTCCAGTCCACTAAAATTTGTCGATACTTGGCCCCCCATTACCTCCAAAATCTGACCGGACGAATGAATCGGAGGAAATTTCAGATTTGATGACTTCCGACATTGCGATTAAAGGTAGTTGGCATGTCGGCCAGATTCGGGTAGAATCAGGCGATGGTATCCGAAGGTCATCCACAATCCAAACAAAAATGGGTGTCCCGGCTTTGCCTTACTTGATGATAAATATTTGAAAATAAATACTTAATCCATGACGGACCAATTGATCATACTTACAGGGAGTTTGCACATGAAAAAAATCCGGTTAGCGACCCTGGCCACCTTCGGCCTGCTCTCGCTTGCCCTGGTGTCCTGCACATCCACAAGCACGATCCAGGAAGGGTGGAACAACGGCGGCTTCAAACAATGGCATCCACAGGCGGGTAAAGGGACCGTCGGTAGAGCGGGAACCCAATGCTATTTCTGCGAACGTGGCGAAATGGACTCCGATGGCGATGGCGTCATGGACGATATCGACCAATGCCCCAATACCCCCAAAGGCTTTCCCGTCGATGCCAAAGGCTGCCCGCTAGATTCCGATGGTGATGGTGTCGTCGATGCCCTCGACAAATGTCCCGGAACACCCCGCGGCGTCATCGTCGATAAGAATGGCTGCCCCATGGAGGTCGATTCCGATGGTGATGGCGTTCTCGATAACCAGGATAAATGCCCAGGAACACCCGCAGGTGCCCACGTCAATCAAACCGGCTGCTGGGTGCTGGAAAACCTCCACTTCGATATCGATAAAGCCGTCATCAAACCGATCGATTTTCAAAACCTGGATGCCGTCCTCAAGGTACTTACCAAAAATCCTGACCTGAGCGTCGAAGTCCAAGGCCACACCGATAATACCGGTAGCCGTAAACATAACCAAATACTCTCCGAGAAAAGGGCCAATGCCGTCAAAGCCTATCTCATCGGCAAGGGGATTTCTTCCAAACGCATCAGCACCACCGGCTACGGTTTTGACAGACCCGCAGCCGATAACACCACCATTCAGGGCCGGGCTATGAACCGCCGTGTACAACTGGACCCCATGAAATAAACAACGTTCTCTTCGCGCATAACCTTTCAGGCGGGCCAGTTTTCACGGCCCGCCTTTTTCTTGCTGTCTTGTAACCATGCATCCATAACCCCACTATCCACCCTTTTTAACGCATCCGCGCTGCCTTGGAGCAACTTTACATGAAATGGGAAACCCTGCTTCTCACCGATGACCACCTGGAACGTGGCATGACAGCCATCGGTGAACGATTCTCCCAAACGTTCTCCGGCGATATTCCCCATCTGGCCATACTCTTCATCTGTGGCTACGATCGCAGCGAAATCAAACAACTCATGCAATTGATCCCAACTTGCCTTAAAGCAAAACAATGGCTGGGATGCCTGAGCGGCGGCGTCATCGGCCAAGGACGCGAATTGGAAAATAAAAAAGCAATCTCTATCTCCATGGCACACCTTCCCCAAGTAACCATCCAACCCTTTCATATCGCCGCACAATCCTTTGACGATCCTCAATCGGCCCTGGAAACCCTCAACAACCAAATCGATACCACCCACACAAAACCCCATTTCATCCTGCTGTCCGACCCCTTCACCTTCGATATCGAAACCCTGCTCACAGCCCTGGATCTTGGATTTCCTGACAGTATCAAAATGGGTGGACTCGTCAGTGGCGGTCGAAAACCGGGTGATCATATCATGCTCGTCAACGACAGAATCTACCAAACCGGCTTGGTCGGTGTCGCCCTCTCCGGGGCACTCCAAATCCATCCCCTGGTCAGTCAAGGATGCCGTCCCATCGGTCTCCCCATGTTCGTCACCGCAAGCAAACACCATCTCATCTACGAACTCGATAACAACTCCCCCATCGAAGCCCTACGCCAAATCTTCGAAACCTTGTCCGAACCCGATCAGGAACTGTTTCAACAAGCCCTCACCTTGGGAATCGCCACCACGAAGCAACGGGAAACCCTATACAGCGGCGATTTTTTAATTCGTCAAATCATCGGCGGTGAACCGTCTACGGGTCACCTAGCCATCGCAGCAACCATCGCCCCCTACCAGGTCGTCCAATTCCACTTGCGCGACCCCCTGGCCTCACGAAAAGAACTTGATACCCTCCTCAAACGCTTCGCCCATGGCCAAACCGGACAACCCCTACCCATCGGTGGACTGATGTTTTCCTGCCTGAGCCGTGGCAAAGAACTGTTTGGCCTTGCCAATCATGATTCCAACCTGTTCCATGACACCCTCGGTCCTCTCCCTCTCGGAGGTTTCTTTTGTCATGGAGAAATCGGTCCTATCCATGGCAAAACCTTCCTGCATGGAGCGACCAGTGCCTTTTGTCTCATCAGTCCCAGCATCGGTGAACCCCCTTGACCCCATCAACCCGGACGATCAACCCCTCACAATTGCGTAACCACCTGCTGCGCCGCTACCGCGACCGCATCGTCGGTCATCTGGAAATCCCCCAGCGTCCCGGTGAATTCGCACCCTTCCCCCCAGACCTAGACCCCCGCATCCTCCAAGCACTCCAAGGACGTGGACTGAATCAACTCTACCGCCACCAGGCCCTCGCCTGGCAAAGTATCCGCGCCGGACAACATACGGTGATCGTTACCCCCACCGCCTCCGGCAAAACCCTGTGCTATAACCTTCCCGTCCTACAGGCCGCCCTCACCGAACAAAAAAAAGCACTCTACCTGTTCCCCACCAAAGCCCTATCCCAAGATCAGGTTGCCGAACTCCTGGCCTTGAATCAATCGGGAACCTTGGGGATCAAAACCCATACCTTCGATGGCGATACCCCGTCCGATCAACGCAAGGCCATTCGTCTCAAAGGGGATATCGTCGTCACCAACCCCGACATGCTGCATCAAGGGATTCTCCCCCATCACACCAAATGGGCACAATTTTTTGAAAATCTTCATTTCATCGTCATCGATGAACTGCACACCTATCGCGGCGTCTTTGGTGCCCACATGGCCAACCTGCTGCGACGGCTGAAACGGATCACCACCTTTTACGGATCCAAGCCGGTATTTATCCTATGTTCCGCCACCATCGCCAATCCCGGAGATCTGGCAACCCGACTGGTGGGAGAACCCATCACCACCATCGACCAAAACGGTGCCCCTGCGGGGGAAAAACATCTGCTGGTATTCAATCCCCCCGTGATCAATCCCGACCTCGGTTTGCGGGCATCAGCCCGTTCCCAGACCACACGCATCGCCCGTATCGCCATCCGTGCCGGTCTTAAATGCATCGTTTTTGCCCATTCCCGCCTGATGGTCGAGGTGATCACCCGCTACCTGAAAGAGACCTTCGACCACGATCCCCGCAATCCCCCCCGGATTGCCGGATACCGTGGCGGGTATCTCCCCACCGAACGCCGGAATGTCGAAAAAAATCTCCGTTCAGGAACCCTCGATGGGGTCGTCACCACCTCCGCCCTGGAACTGGGCGTCGATATCGGTGCCCTGGATGTGTGCATCCTCAACGGCTATCCCGGCACCATCGCCGCCACCTGGCAACGTCTGGGACGCGCAGGCCGTCGTAACCGTCCAACCTTGGGGGTTTTGGTCGCCTCCAGTGCCCCTTTGGATCAGTTCATCGCAACCAATCCCGACTTTTTTTTTGGCGCATCCCCCGAACATGCCCGCGTTCATCCCGACCAACTGCTGATCCTCATGGATCACGTCCGTTGCGCCGCCTTTGAACTCCCCTTTCATGCCTCCGAACAGTTCGGCCCTGAAAACTTGGTGGAAATGTTGGAAATCCTCGCCGAAGAAAAGGTGATCCATCGTGAAGGACAACAATGGTTTTGGATGGCAGACAGTTATCCCGCCGCCTCCGTTTCCCTCCGTTCGGTCGCCGACGGCAATTTTGTCGTCATCGACCGCACCCACGGTCACGCCGAAGTCATCGCCGAAGTCGATTTCTCCGCTGTCCCCATGACGCTCCATGAAGAGGCCATCTACATGGTCCAGGCACGACCCTATCAGGTGGAACAGTTGGATTGGAAAGGACGCAAAGCTTTTGTGAAAAAAACAGACGCCGATTATTACACCGATGCCATCGATTACAGCCGTTTAAAAATTCTTGCCGATTTTGAACGGCGTCAAATTCCCGGGGCATCCACCGCCCATGGCGAAGTCCATCTCACCCGCCGCGTTGCCGGATACAAAAAAATTCGCTATCACACCCATGAAAACGTCGGCTATGGAAAAATCAACCTCCCCGATCAGGAGATGCATACCACCGCCACTTGGTGGGAGGCCGATCCGGCGATTCTGGAACAAACGTTCGACCATCCCGATCACATCATCAACGGGTTTCTCGGAGCCGCCTACACCCTGCATACCGTGGCCGCCGTGCTATCCATGTCCGATCACCATGATCTCGGTCGCGCCGTTGGCGATGGCAATGCCCAATGGTTTGCCACCATCGAAAACCATGGACGCGGCACAGTGCGCGATGCCAACGGGCACCCCATCCATTCCCTGGCCAACCATCCTGGTATCACCCTGGCACGGTTCAAACCGGCGGTTTTTCTCTACGATAATTATCCTGGGGGGATTGGCTTGTCGCAGCCTCTCTATGAACAACAAGACGTTCTCACCGTCCAGGCGATCCACCTGATCAAAAACTGCCGCTGCACCCGTGGATGTCCTGCGTGCGTCGGCCCTGTTCCCGGAGAAAACCGCCCCCATGAACTCTCCCCCAAGGAGGCGGCACTGAAGGTACTCGACCTATTCAACCCGAAAACGGCCAATACACCATGAACCGCCTGAAGGACCGCCTGGCTTTGATCCGAGGAAAACCCCAGGCGACGATCACCCCCAATGCCACCGGTATCACAACCCCGTCCCTCGCCCAACGTCTGCAACGTCTGCGCCCCAGTTCACCACCCACCCGGCCATTCCCCAGGCTTTCGGACGAAGCGTTGGCCCACCACCTGGGTGGCCAACTGGAA
The DNA here is from genome assembly GCA_002753615.1 of Magnetococcales bacterium DCbin2. Lineage (GTDB taxonomy): Bacteria > Pseudomonadota > Magnetococcia > Magnetococcales > UBA8363 > UBA8363. The sequence goes on along the minus strand of PEAO01000020.1, from coordinate 31,029 downwards.
AAACCGGGACTCATCACAGTACAAAAAACCCTCAAGCCAGGGTTTCGTTATGGTCATTTCCCCTTGGCACACCATGCACAACAATTCCCCCCATCTCTCATCACCGACCAGGAACTCCATCTGGACAAAGCCCTCTTCCTGGATACCGAAACCACCAAATTATCCGGTGGATCGGGGACTATCCCATTTTTGGTTGGTTTGGGAGAGACATCGACGGCAGGTTTTCGTGTCACCCTGCTCTTGATCACCGGGTTTTCCGGGGAATGGGGCCTGTTGGAAACCCTGAGACAATACACCGACAACAAACGCCACGTCCTGACCTACAACGGAAAAAGTTTTGATCTCCCCCTGCTCGCCAGTCGCCATCGTCTGCACCGATTGGCCAATCCCCTGGAGAATCTTCATTCGCTGGATCTGTTGTATCCCGTCCGGCGGGCCTTTCGCCGCCACTGGCCCGACTGCAAACTGGGAAGCGTGGAAGCAACATTGCTGGGACGCCCCCGAAAAAATGACATCCCAGGGGCTGACATTCCACAGGTATGGACGCAATGGATCCATTCAGGTCGGACCGAGCGTTTGGCAGAGACCCTGCGACACAACGCCATGGATATCCTAGCCATGGCGGCACTCCTTCCGGCATTAGATCAAGTCTATCAATTTCCCGCCGCCCATCAGGCCGACATTCACGCCCTAGCAACAGCCATGGCCCATGGTGGACAAACCGAACAGGCACTTCAACTTCTTCAGAGCAACCTGACAGCACTCGACGATGCCGGCCATTTGGCACTCGCCACCCTGTATCGTCAGAACCATGACTGGACCCAGGCCGTAGCACTCTGGACCCAACTTGCCCACCGTAACCATCCCAAAGCCATGGAAGCCTTGTGCAAATATTATGAACACCGCCTCAAAGACTTCGCCCAAGCACTCCATTGGTCCCAACAACTCTTACGCCACCCCGACCACAAACCTGCTGATAGGCATCGCCAACAACGCTTATTAAAAAGAATGATGGGCTAGCGGTTTGGATCGTCCAACGATAAAAAATTTTTATCATTAATTATCCCCATAATAAACTATTGGATTTCATTGCGTTGGAAAGCCTCCCATTCTTGAGGTCCACCATACTTTGGGGTGACATATATTCGAATCGATGATCATCGCCCATATCTTAACGCCCAAGTCGATATTTGAACAGCATACGGATATAATCGGGGCCTTTGAGGAGAAAATCAGACAATGATACCGCGGTTTTAGATTCACCGTACTGTCGATTGCTAAAAATATAAGGGATTTCTTTCATAACAAGTCCATTTTTTTGCATCTTGTAGATCAGATCGATGAAATATTCGCCGTAGTTGCCAACCAGGAAACCATGGACATCAAAACATGATCGCCGCATGACAATATAACCACTAGAAATATCTTTGACCGGCAAATGTGTAATCCATTGGGAGAGATAGGAGAGGATCAGGCTCAATATTCGTTGTAGTCGGTAAAGTCCGCTACGTCTATCACCTCCGCCAGCGACAAATCGTGAGGCGATGACGGCGTGGAGTCCAGCACCGTCCGCTTCCAATTCTTTCAGCATGGTGGCTATCAGTTCTGGCGGATGGCAAAGGTCACAGTCCATCCACCCTACGATCCGGCCCCGACTGGCTTTTAAGCCACAGTTGATCGCAGAGGTCAGTCCCCGTTCATTTTTTCTTTGGATAACGCGGATGGCAGGATTATTATGGCCATATTCCCGCGCTTTATCGGCAGTACCATCAGGGGAATCGTCATCGACCACGATCAATTCGTAGGACCATTGATCTCCAAGACTCGCCTCCAGCCTTTCCATCAGGGGGACGATATTTGCCCCTTCATCATAGGTCGGCAGAATCAATGATACGTGAACTTTCTCGGTTTCCATCGGTTGTGACACCATAATTTTTAATGGTTTTTCTGGGTGATTTCCGCTGCTTGACTCGGGGGACAGTATCTTCTTAAGAGTGACTAACTGAAAAACCCCAAGATCTGAATGGTTCGAAATAATGAATCCTTTCTTTTTATAAAAATCTATAGACTTTCCATCTGGATGATCCACAGTTTGGGTATAAAGGACGGTGAGATTTTTTTCAACAAGGTAGCTTTCAGCTTGGCACAGCAGTTTTTCAGCAATTTGTTGTTGACGCGCTTCAGGGTTTGTATAGAGAAACACAATTTCAGGACTTTCATCATCATTTTCTGAGGAAAAAATCCTCTTTAATACGTAAAATAATAATTTTCGAAAGTATTGGGAGGAAAAAAGTCGAATAACGGCCCAGAAAACGGAATACGGGAGTGTCTTTAAAAGAACACGCTTTTGGAGAGATGACTTGTCCAATGTGACCGCCAAACAGCTAACAATCCGGTTACTGTGTGGATCGCGATGGATGAACAAAAATTCAAGGTCAGACGTTTCAATAAATCGCCAATATCGTTTGACAAACACTGGGCCAAGAGAAGAGGTGAAACTATCGCCAATATTCATATGCATGTTGGCAAGAGTCTCAATATCTTCCTCGCTCAAATGTCCTTCAAAAAGAAGCATGGGATTTCCCCATAAAATGCATGGTCTTCATCATTGGGCCAAAATGGAATATGGCAGGTCACTGGTGTCGGAACAGGTTGTCAGGTAATTCCCAGGAGTTGCAAAGCCCCACGCGCCTTCATCTTGAATTCATGGTACGATCGCGTGTTGAAGATCGAACGGAGAATATATCTGGGCCGAAGATAGAAGCGTTTGTAGGCTTGGCGTTGGATACGGACCAAATCCACGGCTGAGATGGTCTCTTCCCAATGGTCTACATAAAAACCGGGCTGAGGATCCAAGGAGAAATCATGCCATCGTTTGGCATCGATTAATCCTTTGGCAGCAGCTTCGTCGAATAGCGGTGTGTTGGGGTAGAGGTTCAAGACACCAATCTGGGCATAGTCGGGATCCAGTTCGATCATGAAATCGATGGATGTTTTGATGTCATCGGGGGTACGTTCAAAAGGGAGACCGATGATAAAATCAGCAATGGTGATAATTCTCAACTCCCGGCACCAGCGGAATACCTGACGAATCTGCGCGGTGGTGGTTGCCTTTTTCAAGAGCGCAAGCCCTTCGTCAGATCCTGTTTCCACCCCAAAGGAAATCATACGACAGCCAGCTTTTTTCATCCGTTCCAACGATTCTCGCGTAACGCTATTGACCCGGCCCCTGAAATCCCAGATAAACCGCATGTTGCGACGCTCCAATTCGTCGCAGAAAGCGAGTACTTTTTTGGGAGTTATATTGAAAAGATCATCATAAAAGTGGAATTCTTCATAGCCCATGGCGAGACATTCCTGAACTTCATCCAGAACACTATTGGCACTACGTGCGCGATAGGTTTTAAAAGGGACGTCGCAGAATGTACATTTGTAAGGGCAGCCCCGACTACTGATGATGGTCGCCAGCTTGCCGCTGATCCCCACGGTCGAGTGATAGTCGATATGCTTGATGTAGTAGCGGTTTGGAAAGGGAAGCGTTTCAATATCTTCGATGTACGCCGGGGGAACAACCACCGTGCCGAGAAATTTACGATCCTGAAAACCTTTCCCGACCCATATTTGAATGGACTCTCGATTGTATACGCCAGTAATGTGTGTGAAATCTTGTCCGTTCCTTAAGGCCTCCACCAAGTGGGTAAAGGCGACCTCACCCTCCCCAACGATGATGGAATCAAACTCTTTAAGCTGGGCGGCTTCAAGGGGAAACGCGATGGGATGGTGACCACCCATGCAGATGTGTGCATTGGGTACGACCTCCCTGGCAGTTTTGGCCGCCTTGACAACATCAATCAGGGAGATGGTAAAACTGGTAATACCAACCACATCGGGTTGGATTTTGCCGATGAACTCCTTAAGCTTTATGTGAGAGAGTTGTTCTGCGACACAATCCTTGAAAAATAGTTCATGACCGGATGAATGTTTTTCCAAATAACTCAGAACATAGAGCAGGCCCAAGGGTGGAAAATAGCCAAAATCGTCTGACTCCAGAAAACCTTCTCCATGTTCATCTTGATATTCAGAAATGGTGTGTTCGTCTGGAGGATTTAAGAGCAGTATTTTCATGGGTTTCCTGATACCTTTGAGACGAACATAGTAGCACCTGATGTGGAACTGGGGTGACAGTCAAGTCTGTTTTCAATATCATGGAAGCTATTTGTCAAAAAAGTGCGAGGGACAATGGAGAGTCTCAGGTACTCAAGAGATCTTTGGGTATGTCACCATTGCCAAAAACTTCCCAAAGGATACGGCAACAATGACGGACATCGTCGCGTTGCATACCGAGTCCCATAGGGACGTAAAAACCCCGTCGGGCCAATCGTTCCGAAATGGGAAGGCTTTCATCCTTGAAAAATCCCATGCGTTTCAAAACCGGCTGTTCATGCATAGGCCAAAAGAAAGGTCGGGTGCCAATGCCACGCTCTTTTAAAAGATTGGCAGCCTCTTGAGCAGAGGTAGTGCGTGCCTGATCACTGAGAACCAGACCAAAAACCCAATAGATATGATCGGCATAAGGGGTTTTTGCAGGAGGTTTTTCAAAGGCTGCCAGTCCTTCAAGCCAATGCTGATAGGCGGCACCCATCGCCCGTTTTTTGGTGATGAAGGCATCCATCCGTTCCATCTGTGCCAAACCGAGTGCCGCCTGAAGATTGGTGATGCGATAATTAAAGCCCAACTCTTCGTGAACGAAGCGTGCTTCTGGCTGAAAGCAAAGGTTGCGGATGGATCGGCAGCGTTCGGCCAACCCTTCATCATCGGTGACGACCATCCCCCCTTCACCGGTGGTAATCAGCTTGTTTGGGTAAAAGCTGAAGGTGGAAAGTTCGCCAAAGCTGCCGCAGGGCCTCCCTTTATAGGTCAATCCGTGAGCCTGGGCAGCGTCTTCGATCACCGCTAAATGGTATTTTCGCGCCAGATCCATGAGGGGATCCATGTCTACAGGGATCCCATAGATGTGTACCGGCATGATTGCTCGGGTTTTTTTCGTAATGCGGGCCTCGATCTGGCTTACGTCCATGTTCCATGTGACCGGTTCACTGTCGATTACAACCGGGACACCTCCCGCTCTGATGATTGCCCCTGCACAGGAGATGATGGTGAAAGAGGGAAGTATGACCTCATCGCCTGGTTGCAGTTTCAACGCCTGAATGCCAATTTCCAGGGCGGCGGTACCATTGGATACAGCAATTCCGTAGCGTCGGTCGCACCTTTTTGCAAAAGCTTCCTCAAATTCGCGAATAAAAGGCCCTTCTGAGGAGATCCACCCGGTTTGAATACATTGGGCAAGAAGCTCCCCTTCGCGGCCATCCAGGCTGGGAATATTAACCGGAATCATGCGAGGATTACTCATGATCTGTCTTCAGAATAATGGTTTCTGGTACACTGGGTCCAAAGATAGTTTTATCCTCGGTACCGACATAGGGACCCTGTTTGACCTCCACCATTTCAAGTGGTTCCAGGATTTCAAAGCCATGTCCACCACGAGCCAGGAAAAGAATATCCCATGGTTCAATAATTCTGCTCTCGAAATAGACCGCCCCTTCGGTGTAAAAATCGACCCGCATACGGCCTGATTTGATGATCAGAACTTCCTGGGTTTGCTCAATGTGTCGATGGACAAGATTGTGCGTATGGGGAAGAATCAACTTTCCTTGCCCGTGAGAAATATAGGCAAGTTGTTGCGACGCTTCGTCGGGCGTAAAAAAATGAACACCGACGGCTTTGAAGCGACTTTTGACAACGAAAGCATACAGGATACCCTCGTGTTCCACGCGAATGATCAATGAAGTCTCCTTGAATTGGTTCAGCGGGAATTCAAACGGGCGACCTTTCTGGAGGAGGATTCACCACTCCTTGAGTCCTTAAGCTTGAATTCCGACTGAGTCTTTTTCAAAGGGTTCATCAACCAGAAAACATTCCCTCCATACGCTCTCATCACGGAAACCAAATCCCCCCCGGACACCTAGCACAGTACCTCTCGTTATTCAAGTATATTTGGCATTCAAAGATGATTATTTTACATTCTTCAACTCGGGAAGATGGCGCAATTCCTCGGTGCGTTCCGGGGTGTAGCCTAATTGATCAAAATCCAAAATCCCTTGTTCGGCATGGCATTCCCGGCAGGTGCGGCCATCGCGTTGAATGCCGTGATTGACCATGAGGGTTGCCATTTGGCGCATCCAATGGGTTGCAACATTTTTTAAATCATCCTTCGGGGTGAGCGGATAGTCCGCCGACCAGGATTCTATACCCAAATGGATCATGAAGGTCTCTTTCATGGTCGCCTGGAGAGGGGTCTCAACCATGCGCCGGATCCTGGGATTGTTGAGGGCTATCTTGACAGATTGGATGGGATCGCCAGTTTTATGATAGCTCGCAATATCAAATGGCAGAATGATCGCGCCAAACAGCCCTTGATGGCTCATATCCTCGACCATTCTGGCATTGAATAATTGGAATGGCGTAATGCGGCTGATCCCTTGTTGCATCAAAGGGCGGATGTTTTCTTCGATCCAAAGCTGCCGTTTTTTCATTTGTTCCGGGGTAAAATGGCCCAAAGGGTTGGCCGCCTCACGGACATACCGATCCACATCGATATCGGGATAGATTACTTTTAATCGTTCTGCCGTGCTGCGGATGGCGGCCAAAACTTCCGGGTCATCCAGGTGAACCAGTTGGTTCATCCACGGATTGTAACGGCCATCGCCGGAGGGATGGTCTCCCAGGGCGTTGGCTAGCAAGGTGCCCGTGCCGTTGAACCAAAGATAGATCATCCCTTGGCCGGGTTTTCCCGATTCAAAGACATCGACAGGGGTATGGATCCCCCCTTTTTTGTCTTGAACCGGGTATGCCCAGTCACGCAGGACGACGTTATTGGAGGCCAGCTCCCGGATATGACACGTTTCACAGGCCAAACGGGCGACATGGCCATTGAGAATGGCGCGGTTATTAACATCGCGGACATGGGGGGTCTGGGTGTGACACCCTTCACAGGAGACCCGCTTTTCGGGGAGTTCATGGGCGGCCAGATCGACCCGATGCGCCCCTAGAGGAATCTTGTGTCCCTGGGGGAGATGGCAATCCAGACAGGTCATACCCACGCGCGCATGGATATCGGTGGTGGGGCTGAATGGGATGGCCCGTTTGGTTCCTTCATAACCCTTCGTTTGGTGACAGTTCAGGCAATTGTCTACCGTGGGTACCCCCACCGTCATGGCAGAACGCAATGAGCGATCCTGATTCCAACGGTGGTCCTGGTCATCGGTGATCACCACCCTTTGCTTTATGTCATAAACATCGGCATGGCAGATCAAGCAGTCGATCTCTTCCTTGGCACGGGAGGAGACATCCTCTACCGGTATCACGGAAAGGGTCCATGGGGATAACCCCCGATCATTTTGTTGGGAGCGAAAATGGACGGTATCCACCACATCTTCCAAGGTGTTTACTTTGGAAAATCCCCCTTTGCCTGTGGCGGTATGCAGGGTGGCGTGACATTGTAAACAGGTGGAGGAACCCACGTAGCCTTTGATTCCTGCGCGTTGAAAATAACCGATGTGGGGGTAGGGGCCTGTCTCATGAACCGATTTTAATGCCATGACCCGTTCCCGTTGTAACCGTTCAACGTCGGCATTTCCTGCATCGGGGATCACCGCCTTGGCGCGGTTTTGGCGGTATGTCAGGGTCAGTTCATCGGCAAGATCTTTGATTTCCCGATCGGTCAATGATTGTGAACTTTCAAAGGTGGGGGAGGCATTGCTGGCCCCGGTAGATTGTTCAAAAAACAGCGGAACCAACCAAGCCTTACCCGCCCAGGCGAGCAGGGCGATGAGGGTGATCAGGAGGATGGCCCATTTTTTTGTTTTGATCATGTCATGGATGTTCATGATGTTCGAAGTCTCTTTCGGAATGCGAGATACCGCCCGACGCCATGGATGAAAACCCCCAATAATGCCCCACCAATACCCAGAATTCCCAAAAGATCCAACAGGGGATGCCGGGTCATGCCGATCACATAATAATCACCCAGGACGACGCCGTTGACAAATCCGGCGTGGCGTTCACTCTCGTATAGGCGGTATTTGTAGAGCTTTGTCAATAGGATGGAATCACGGCTGTGGCAGGCGACGCAATCTTGTTCCGCACGGTGGGCCGGTTCAATGGCATGAATGACCGAACCTGGCCTGGGTGTGTGACATTCCAGGCAGCGCACGGCATGGAGATGCATGGCAGCCTGGGGAATGATGCGGTGCCTTTCCTCAGTCATCACGACTTCCTGGTGGCATTTCAGGCATAGGTCATTGTCGCGTTGGACCACATCCATCTCCGGCTTGGCGACATCTTCAAGGCGATTTTCATGGGGATTGTGGCAGGAAAAACAATCAAACCCTGCGACCCCCCTCTGGATGTGGACACTCTTTTGAAACTGGGCGGTAATACCGACAAGACGCATCCGTTGACTCAGTTTTTCGCCGGTGTGACAGTCACCACAGGTATGGTAACGGGCAGTTTTTTCCAGGCGATGGGGTAAAACCGTGAAGTTTCCCGGGTGACAGGTGCCGCAGGATTGCTGTCCATGGTCAGAAAGGGCAAACTTTTTTGGATCCACATAAAAATCCAATAACTTTCCCGATACAGGATGACGATAGCCCAAGGTAGGCATCCCGTGACACCGCAAACACCGGGCGTTTTCAACGATGATCGACGCACTTCCGGTATCCGCTTTCAGGATGCCAGGGAGCAGTGTCAAGAGGGTCAAGGCGATGGATACAACGATCTGGAAATCATACTCTTTCAACGAAGACCTTCCTTAAGCAATCTTAAAGTGCAATGATTTTTTAAACGAATTACGCATGAGACGTGCCATTCATAATGTCTTGACACACGCGGCCCAAGTGAGACATTTTGTTCCACACGTTGGGTTTCCACGTTTGAAACCGATGGAAGAATATGATCAATCTCCCCAAAAAAATATTATGCGTTGACGATGATCTCGGCATTCTCCACCTGTTTTCGGTGGTGCTGACCGAGGCAGGGTATGAGGTGGAACAGGCTGAATCGTTAACGATGGCCAGTGACCTGTTATCCAAACGCAAGTTTGACCTCGTGGTTTCCGATATCATGTTGGGTGATGCCAATGGTTTGGATCTGGTGCGGAAAATCCGGCAGATCGATGGGGCAACCTACGTGATTCTGGTGACGGGCAATCCCACTGTGGAGACGGCCCAGGAGGCATTGCACCAAGGGGTCTTTGATTATATTCCCAAGCCGTGTTCTCCGGCAACCTTGCGGGAACGGGTTCGTCGCGCTTTGGATCATAAGGCACTGCGTGACCAACGGTATGCCATTCAGCAAAATCTGCGCGCCATATTTCGCAGTGTCCAAGAGGCCATCATTTCGGTCGATGCCGATTACATAATCCGCGAAATCAACGATGCCGGGCAACGGATTTGTGGATTGTCATCGGAGATCATCGGGCAAAGATTTTTGGAGGTCATTCACTGCGAACCGTTATTGGAATTGGTCAAAAGGGTTTTCCAGGAACGTCGGCCTGTGGAACGGGCCGAATTGACCTGTCAGAACGCCCAGGGTCGTCAACAGATTATCCATGTTTCCGTATCCCCTTTGCTGGATGAAGGGGGACTCTTTACCGGGGCGGTGGTGGTGATCTTGGATTTTACCCGTATGGCGTTGTTAGAACAGAGTCGGCGTGAACGGAGCCGTTTTCATGGCATGATGGGCCAAAGTTTAAAAATGCGCCAGATTTACAGCCTAATCGAAGATTTGGCGGTGGTGGAAACGACGGTGTTAATTACCGGTGAAAGTGGGACGGGTAAGGAATTGGTCGCCGAGGCACTCCATTTCCAGGGGGGGCGTAGCAAGGGGCCTTTAGTAAAGGTCAATTGCGCGGGATTGACCGAAACACTTTTGGAGAGCGAATTGTTTGGGCATGTCAAAGGGGCGTTCACCGGTGCCTTTCGCGACAAACAGGGACGCTTTCAAATGGCCGACAAAGGGACCCTTTTCCTGGATGAAATCGGCGATATCAGTGCCAATATGCAAACCCGATTGTTGCGGGTTCTTCAGGAAAAGACTATCGAAAAGGTTGGTGATGCCCATCCTGTTGAGGTTGATGTGCGGATCATCGCGGCGACCAACCGGAATCTGGCACAAAAAGTCGCTTCTGGAGTGTTTCGGGAAGACCTTTACTACCGTTTGAATGTGGTGGAGGTGCAATTACCACCATTGCGGGATCGGGCCGACGATATCGGCTTGTTGACGGACCATTTTATCCGTAAATTTTGCGCAAAATTTAACAAGGCCATCGATTCCGTCAGTGAGGAAGTGATGGTGGTGTTGAAAAATTATGCCTGGCCGGGAAACATCCGCGAGTTGGAGCATGTCATCGAGCGGGCTTTTGTGGTTTGCCGTGATCGCGTCATTGCCTTGGAACACCTTCCAGATTCCATGGTGGCGGGGCAAATGCCAACCATGAGACCTTTTGTGAGTGAGAGTGAAGATAAACTAGGGAGCGATAATATCCTCAAAGTGTTGGAGCAAGTTCACTACAACAAGGGCAAAGCGGCTAAAATACTGGGAATCAGCCGGAGTACCCTCTACCGGAAACTGGAAAATTTAAAAATAATCTAATCTCCCCATCAGTCGATTCCGATACACGGCATATCCCCGAATCAACCGCGTTTGTGAAGAGGCGAGGAGATGCAGATGAAGGATTTTTTCAAGACGGTGGGAAAGCGTGGCAAGTTCCTTTTACTGGCGGGCATGGCGGCCCCTGCGATGGCTGCGTGTGGGCATATCATTGATCCAACGATGTCGCAACTGCCCGTCTACGATATGCCGGCGGCGGTAGTTGTCAAGACCCCTCCGGTGCAATGGAATGGTGGCCCGGCCCCTTACCCTGGAATGGTTCCCGCTCAGGCACCTTTGGTTCCTGTCCATGGTGCAGCGGTGCTGGAACCCGGTGTGATGATGCGGTCCGATGGTGCCACGGTGATTCAACAATCGCCGATTACCGTTCAGCACCCCTCCGTCACGATCCCCCAACCCCCCATATGGGTGGGAAATCCGCCGGTTGCGATTCCATCCCCATCATTGACAATCAACCAACCCGGTTTTTCCTATAATCAGTCGGAAATTGTCGTGCATCCGCCGCGTGTGGAATTTGTGGAGACGGTGGTATTGCCGACGCAGGTGATTGCATCACAACCGGTCCCTGTTGCGGCACCGGAGCCGCCACCACCGCCACCTGTGGCGCAACCGAAAGTAGAGCCACCGCCACCGCCGCCACCACCACCGTCCTTGCCCAAGGTCGAACCGACCATTCCGCGAGAGGATCCCCTCCCTGATAAGTAATCTGGTGGGATGGATCATCTCAGGTTAACCTGGAGGAATGTCTCATGTCTTTCAAGAGAAGAATGATTTTATCGGCACTGTCGGGTCTGTTGGTATCCCTGAGCCAGGCGGAGGCGGGACAGTTGATGGTACCGCACCAAGATCAGGATGAAGTGATTGTCCATACCTACCCCGAAAAATTTGCCCACCCCATTGATTATTGGTGGCATCTGAATCCTTCTGAGACCGGCACATGGGATTATTTTTCGCCGGTCAGTGATCCTTTTCAACCCGTCGTCGTGGAGCAGGGAGCTCCCGGCACCAAGCCCATGGTGGTATTGGGCGTTGGCTTGGAAAAGTTTGCGGCTAAATATGCATCCCCAGAGGTGACGGGGACGCCGCTCTACCACGGAAGAGGTCAATAAACGTTGTGCCTATCAGCTCAAAAGAAGGAATGAACATGACTACATCTTCTGCAAAAGGTCGCACATCGATTTCCCTGTTGGCTGGTGCTGCATTGATGACCGCCGGTTTGGTTGCACCGCAAAACGCCCATGCTGACTTGGCTACGGCAACGATTTTGGGGGGGGTGGCCCTTTTTACTTCTTTGGCACATGCTTCGGAGCCGGTGGCTCCGGTGATTGCCTATCCCCAGGCCTCCGTACCGCCGCCGGTCATGATGGCGCAACCCATGGCCATGCCGATGCCGATGTTGTCTCCCCTTCATGAACCCATGGTTTACAGCTCGGTGTCACCGACGGCGGCTCCGGCACCGCAGATTCCTCAGATGCAGCAGATTTCCTATCAGGTCTCTGCGCCATCGGCACCGCCCATCAACATGCCCAGCTATCAGACGGGACCGTCTCCGGTTTACCAACAGCCGATGATGCAACCGCAAATGCCGCAGCAGATGCCGCAACAGTCGTATCAGCAATATTCGACGGGGGGGATGCCTGTGACAGCGGGCTATCCACAAGGGCAGCAGCAGGGGTATCCCATGATGCAGCAGGCCGCCATGATGCCTCAGCAACAAAACGGGGTGGTTTCCTATCAGCCCGCTATGATGCCCCAGCAACAGGCCGCTATGATGCCCCAGCAACAGCCCGCTATGATGCCCCAGCAACAGCCTATGATGCCCCAGCAACAGGCGATGCCTCAGGGAGGTTATGGTGCCAGTATGCCTTCGACCACGTTTGCCTACGCACGTTGAGTGTTGTCGGCATTTTCTCCGAGCGGTCTTGATCCCGGAAGGTATGGGCAAGACCGCCAAACCGGTTTTCAGCACGGATAAAAGGGGATGAACATGGGATTTCCCGCAGCGAGACGGTCTGAAGTATCTGCCCTTGTTCGGGGTTTGGTGATGGTTTTTCTGGCGCAGGCAGTTCCTGTCCTGGCTGCCGGTGGTCCTGGCAACATTTCGACGGATGCTGCACCAGAACAAAAGCCTCTCAGGGAGTTTATCTATTACCCCAACTATGCCCAATCGCCCTATCACTATCAGTCAACGGGCGATTTTTATGCAACCCCGATGGTGATTCCGTCGTCTGTCCCGGTTGTCCGTCAACCGTCACAGATTATCGTGCAGGCCCCCCCGTTGCAGCCCCTCCCTTTGGAAGGTTTTGGTCCGCCCCAGCCGGTGGTTGCCCAGCAGAGTGTTGTCCAATCTCCACCACATGCCGCCCCAGGCCAAGTTCCGGCGAAGGGGTTTAGTCTGCATGTCGGCAGCTTCATGGATTCCGCCAATGCGGATCTGCTGTTGCAGCAGGTGACATCTGCGGGTGTCCCCGCCTATCGCAGACCGATGTCCTACAATGGCACAGTTTGGGAGCAGATCCATGCCGGCCCGTTTGACAACCATGAACAGGTAACGCAAATCTCCAAAGTGCTGCAAGATCGGTTGCAGATTCAAGGGCGGGTGGTGACCCACTGAGGGGAGAAGACATCTCAACCATGTGCATGTCAGTCGTCGGTTCCGGCGGGATTTCTCTTCCGACGCAACAGATGGAACAAAACGGCGGTGAGGCTTCCTAAAACAACGCCCCAGACGAATCCGATCATGACCATCTGTTTGCGCTTGGGTTTCACGAACATCCCCTCAGGGGGGGCGATGGCCGGGTCCACGGTGGAGTAGGCAAATTCTGGTCGGATTTTAGACATCATAATTTTCTGGATTTGCGTTTCAAGAAGATTGGCGAGGGCCTGTCGAAGTTGAGTCACCTGTGTTTTCGCCAGTTCGTTATTCAGAAACTCAATGCTTTTTTCCGCTTCTTGAATGGCGAGGTTGCGTAAGTGGTCATTGAGCCGTTGAACGAGAAGGTTGGCCCATTTGGCTGCTTGATGACGATCATGCCACTCGACTGAGACGGCGATGATGCCGTCTTTTCTCTCGGTGGAGATGGTGATCAGACCTTTAAATGCATCAACGGTATTCCATAAGAGAGTGTCGGCGGATGGTGATTTTTCTCCCCCGCCGCTGTCCTTGGCTGCACTTGGTTTGTTACCGTTCAGGATTTCCGCAACTTTTTCATCGGTAATGAATTTTTCAAGAAAAGATCTGGATTGAAAAATGGCAAGATTGGATCCTGATCCCGAAGGGCCACCGATGGACAAACCGGCTATGGATGCCAATCCGCTGAGTCCCCCTCCGAAGGATGGTCCTTGTTGCTCACCGACGGCTGTGATCAAGACCTCTGCCCTGTAGACGGGGGTGGCCGTTTTGGCCTGATAAACGGACCAAGCCGTTGATAAAACGGTCATGATCAAGATTAACCATTTTCCTCGGGCCAGGATTTGCCAATACTGCTGCAAATCGATTTCTTTTGCCTCTATAGGAGGGGACAGAAAGGCCAAGGGGATGGTTTGGTAGGATGGGGCAGTGGGTTCTTTCGTGATTTGGTTATCCAACGGGGGAAACTCCGGGATTGGGGAGGGTGTTTTTTTTCAGTAGGCATTGCGACTGAAAAATAATTTGACGACGGTCATCAATATGATCCGTATGTCGAACAGTAAGGACCAATTGGAAATATAATAGAGGTCAAATTCGACCCGACGTTGCATTTTTTCGATAGTATCCGTTTCCCCCCGCAATCCATTGACCTGTGCCCATCCGGTGATACCCGGTTTGACGATATGCCGCTTCATGTACTGATCGATTTCATCCCTGTAGAGGATATTATGCTCAACTGCGTGGGGACGCGGTCCGACGATGGACATGGAGCCTTGGAGGACATTGAAAAACTGAGGAAGTTCATCCAGGCTTGTGCGGCGCAGGATCTGACCAATGGGAGTGATACGGGAGTCGTGACGTTTGGCTTGAATCACTTGCCCCTCAGGTTCTTTATGCAAATACATGGTTCTGAATTTCCAGACCTCCACTTTGCGGCCATCCCAGCCATGGCGGACCTGCCGGAATATAATTGGGCCGGGGGAGCTGAGTTTGACCTGGATGGCGATGATGATCAGAATGGGCGCGCAGAGCAACAGAATGACAAGGGCAAGGATGCGATCTTCGATCGCTTTGATCTTCCGGTTTAACCCCACCATCGGGGTGACGGAAAGATTCATGACCGGGATGCCGGATATTTGGGTGATGGAATGGTTCAGCAGGTCAAAGGTAAATATATCGGGAATAAAGAGAATATCGACGGTACTGTGACGCAGGCTCTGGATGATTTTTTTCATCCGTCGTTCCGCACGCAACGGGAGAGCGATCCAGACCTGATCGACGGCATTTTGTTCCACGAAGACATTGAGATCGTCCAGGGTGCCCCGGACAGGAATACCCTCGATGTCAAAGGGGGTATCGGGGTGGTAGCGGTCATCAAAGAAGGCGACGACATCCAGACCAGTCCATGTGGCTTGGGAGAGTTCCCGGATGACCTTGCGTCCCAAATCGCCTGCTCCCGCGATAACGATATGGCGATGGTTATATCCTTTTCTCCGCATCCACCTCAGAAAGTTTCGTAATGAGACCCGATAGATTACCAGCATGAGCCAACTGATAACCAACCATTTGCCAAACAAAAGATCGGGGATAGGACGGGTCACGACAAGTAAATCACGGACGATCATGGCGGTGGTCATGATGACCAAGGTCAGTACCCAACTGACCGCGCCAATTTCAACCCAAAGGCTAATGCCACGCCATTGACGGTAGAGGTTGTTGTTGGCGTTAGCCACCACCAGCCAGAACAGGATTACAAACAGGCCGATAGTCAGGGTTTCACGGGGATGAGACAGATCATCGAAGCTCCAGTAGAGGGAACTGAACCCTGAGCCGATCAGCACAACGATATCCAGGATCCGCATGAGCAGGTCCAGTTCTCGAATATTGCGTTTTATCAAACCGTTACTCTTGCTCACCAGATCGTACCAAGCTGGAATGGGTTGGAAAAGAAACGGTCTTCACCGCAGAGTGACATTTCCGTTGCCTGAATAGTGCGTGGCACCTTAGATACAAGGAACCCTGCTAAGTGTATCATGACTACGGGTACCTCAAAAGACGTTACGTCCGCGACAGAAATCTGACGACGAAAACTATGCCATGCTTTTTCTGGATTCATGAAGAACCCCATAAATCAGTTGATCAGCCGCATGACCTGTTTGCGCAGATAGTCTGGATCAAAATCGGCTAGGTCACAAACAAATTTAAAATGCGTTCCCCCTTCTCGGAACCATTTACGGGCCGCTTCCTTTTCCTCAGGATCCTTGTGTGTCAAGGCATCATCGACTGCGGTTTCAAGAACGGCAATCCACAGTTTTTGTTCGGGCGAAGGATACTGGTTGGATGTCATCGATTCAATGTGGGCTTTCATACGTGCGCGACCTGTGTTAAAGGGTTATCCCCTGGCAGTTTGTTGTAACCCAATGCTGTGTCAAAAAACCGGTGCCAGGGGAGAATTATGGGTCCATGGCGTTAGTGAAAGCAAGAATCGGGCCTAAAACTTGGCCGTCGTTCATTGTTTGGAGGGAAGAAAAGATCATGCCGATTCACGTGTTGACCGAGGGCAAAAATGTAACGATTATTCTCGAAGAACGATTCAATTTTGAGATTCATCGGGAATTCCGTGATCTTTACGCCAAATGCCCACCCAATAGCTCCTTTGTCGTCAATATGGGCCGCGTTGAATATCTGGATAGTTCGGCATTGGGTATGTTGTTGCTCTTGCGCGAATATGCGGGTGGCGACCAGTCCCGTGTCAGTATTATCAATTGTAGTGCCATGGTGGAACGAATTTTCAAGGTTGCTAGCTTTGACCGCTTGTTTTCGGTTTCCTGAAAGAGACGGCACCTAGCCTTCTTTGCGCAAAAACCGCGAAAAAAGGCAAACCAAGGGGTGCGTTCTGCGCATTTTTCCCTAGATAAAGAAAAAACACGGGAAAAATGCTTCGGGATAAGAACCTCATGAAAAACAAAGTCAAAAGAAAAGTCAAAACCCTGGGGGCAATCCCCCAGACCCCTTTTTTCTTTTAATAATTTATTTTTTCCGAGACATTTGGATGTGCCAGTTTCAAGTGCGATTGCCCTGGGTCAATAATCTTGCATATTTTGCCAAAATATTGCATTTTATAGCTTGTTATTGACTTGACGGAGGAAATCATGCTGGTTTCATTTAGTGTAACAAATTTTCGTTCCTTTGCAGAAAAACAAACGCTCACGTTGGTTGCGGGAACGGGAGCGGCAAAAAATCGGCGCTATTCCTTCCCTTCCAATTCAACCATGGCACCCAATCTCCTGCGCTCGGTCTGTTTGCTCGGACCCAATGGATCTGGAAAAACTTCTCTGGTCAAAGCGATGGAATTTTTCAAGAAATTTGTAATTTCATCGGCCAAGGATGTTCAGGAAGGGGAAGAAATTGATGTCGCCTCTTTTCTTTTCGACGATGCCTGGAGCGGAAAACCCACCGAATTTGAAATCATCTTTATCCACGGCGACACCCTCTACCAATATGGTTTTGCGTTGGATACCCAACGGGTGTGGGGTGAGTGGATGTTTGCAAATCCCAACGCTGCGGACACCAAACCCAGAACCCTGTTTCAGAGGGAATACGATGTCACTGAGGGAAAATATTCCTGGAAAATCAATAAAGTCCATGTAAGGGGAGAAAAAGAGGTTTGGAAAACCACGACCAGGGACAACGCCCTTTTTCTATCGACGGCCATGCTTCTTAACTCAGAGGCATTCAAAATACCGTTTGAATGGATTCAAAAAAAATTACGGATTATTCGTTCACCTGATCGTATGTTACCTGCATTTACCGGCGAAAAATGTAAAGAAGCGGAGTGGAAGGAACGCATCCTCCGCCTGTTGAAAGCGGTAGACATGAATGTCGAAGATATCCAAATCGAGGAGGATGATTTTGACATCGGAAAAAGTCGTCTTAATCTGGAACATTTTATGCCCAATAAACGCGAATCTATTCTTGAAAAATTTAAATCAGTGAAAATATCAAAGGCTATTTTATCATATCTTGGTAGACAAAATAATGTGATCAGGTTAGAACTCAAAGAAGAATCAGATGGAAACCAAACCATTTTCAGCATTGCCGGTCCTTGGTTGGATGTTCTGGATAATGGTTATACCCTGGTGGTGGATGAACTCAATAACAGCTTTCATCCCCATGCTTTGAAATTTTTTGTCGATTTATTCCATAGCCCCGATATTAATAAAAAAAATGCCCAGTTAATCTTTACCAGTCACGAAACCTCTATCATGGAGGAACGTTTCATGCACCGGGACCAATTCTTTTTTGTGGAAAAAGACGGACACAAACGGTCCCATTTAATTCCGCTCTCGGATTATAAAGAAAGAAATGGCATCGGTTTCCAAAAAGCCTACCTGGACGGTCGTTATGGTGCTGTTCCAGAAATCAGTGATTTTATCGATGCCTGACCAACTTTTTAATAATAGGCAGCAGGCTAACAAAAAGAATGTGGCACGCCGTAAGAGCAATCTTACGGAACGGGAGCGGGTGTTGATCGTTTGCGAAGGTAAAAAAACGGAACCGATCTATTTCCGAGATTTGATCACCCACTTGGGATTGAAGAAAGCGGCGGTAAAAATCTGCACCAATGGTCAATCTGCGCCAATAAGTGTTGTTAATTTTGGAATCGAAAAATTTAATGAAACAAATAATTTTGAGCATGTCTTCTTTGTGTTTGATCGAGACGATCATGAAAGTTATCAATCCGCTTTACAAAGAGTCGATGGTTTTCGCTCCAGGAAAACAACAAAATGCAAAACCGTCCAGGCGATTACATCGGTTCCTTGCTTTGAAATTTGGTTCCTACTTCACTTTTATAATTCGACCAAATCTTATGTAAGCAACCCAACAAAATCGGCATGCAACCAATTGATTTCCACACTGAAAAAAGAGGCGGACTTTGCAAATTATGAAAAAGGAAAAGAAAAAGAAGGTTATTTCAATGTTTTAAAAGATCATCATGAAACAGCAAGAAAAAATGCAGCGATTCTCCTCAAACAAAATTTGGCTAACGGTGAAGGACGGCATACCGGCAATCCCTCGACATTAGTGCATGAATTAATCTCCTGCCTGGAAACCGTAGCGGCAGCTTATCAGAGGTAGATCACCCTATGATACCATGGATCGTGCGCCTGTTGTTTCGCATTCAAGGAATAGGTCTTGAAAACATGGCGGGTCGCTTGGTGGCGGCCAATCGCATCTCGCGCTGGGATTGGATGTTGATCGCCCCTGTTCTCGGTCATGGCTCCTGGATCATCCTCCCCGATAAAGAACTTCCAAACCCATTGCTCCAATCCCTGTGGAGAGGGATCCTTTTTTTCGCCGAAGGACAGGTGGATCCACACCAGTTGGTCCAACATGTACGCCAAGGAAAAACAGCCGTTTATTTTCCCGAACCGCTCTCCCCTTCCGGTGGCCACTTTCGTAAAATCGCCCAAACTTTCGACGGTGATTGTCCACGCGCCGTCCTCGCCGTGCTGGGATCTCCCTTTCGCCCCGATGCCACGTCCCCCTGTCACCGCAAACGATTTTATTTTCCCCCCGTCCGACTCTCGGTGGTTCTCCTGGACCCAAATCTCCCCGGCCTGCACAGTCCGCGACAACTCCGAGATGCCCTGGGACGGGCCATGGTGGCATCCCATACCCTGGGTGAAACAGTATGGGGTGCTTTGATTAAATCGTCCCACAGACATGGGTGCAAAAAAATCATCCTGGACGATGAAAATGGCCAACGTCTTCACTATAAAAGACTCATATTCAAGGCGATTCTCTTAAGCCGTCTCCTTGAATCCCGTACCACGCCGGGAAAAACAGTCGGGGTTCTGCTGCCGACGACCGTTGGCGCAGTGGTCACTTTCTTTGCCCTCCAGGTGGGTGGTCGCATCCCCACCATACTCAACTTTTCCAGTGGCCCTGATACCGTTCTGACCACCTGCCAGACCGCCCAGATCCGTCTCATCCTGACATCGCGTCTGTTCATTCAAAAAGCCCGTCTCCAACCCGTGTTGGAAGCCCTGACAGACCTGGAAATTCTTTATCTGGAGGATCTGAAACCAGCCGTAACCCCAAGAATGCTGCTTCATGCTTGGTGGTTTTCCCATTTTCCGCATCAAGCGGCCCAACCCGTCGGTGGTCATGCACCCGCCGTCGTCCTCTTTACCTCCGGCTCCGAAGGAAAACCCAAAGGGATCGTCTTATCCCACAGTAACCTATTGGCCAATGTCGCCCAGGTCTTTACCCGGCTCCAACTGAGTCCCCAGGATGTCATCCTCAACGTGTTGCCCATGTTTCACGCCTTTGGCTTGACCATGACAACCCTGGCACCATTATTGGCGGGAATGCGGGTTTTTTGCCATCCAGCAACCCTCGATTATCGCGCCATACCCAAAATAGCCTGGAAAATCAGGGCAACGGTTATGGTCGGAACCGATACCTTCCTGAAAGGATATGGTCGCATGGCCGAACCGGAAGATTTTGCATCGCTGCGCTATTGTTTTGCCGGGGCCGAACCGTTACGACCAGCGACACAAACCCTGTGGATGGAAAAATTTGGCATCCGCATCCTCGAAGGGTATGGGGCCACCGAAACGGCACCCGTGCTGGCGGTCAATGCCCCGGAAGCCTGCCGTTCGGGAAGCGTGGGAACCTTGCTCCCCGGGATCACCTGGAAATTGGAACCCGTAGCCGGCGTGGAAATCGGCGGTCGCCTGCTGGTCCATGGACCCAACATCATGCTCGGAACCATGCTGGAAAATGCCCCAGGCACCGTGGTCCCACCCCAGATGAACAACCATCCGGGATGGTACGATACCGGCGATGTGGTGCGGGTGGATGAGGATGGTTTCGTCTGGATCATCGGACGTGCTAGGCGGTTTGCCAAAATTGGGGGAGAAATGGTTTCCCTGGCCCAGGTGGAAACGGTGGCACTGGATGAATGGCCAGAGTCCCTCCATGGTGTCGTGGCGGTCGCCGATGCGCAAAAAGGGGAAGCCCTGGTCATGGTAACCACAGAAAAAAATGCCAACCGGCAAAGCTTTTCCAAGATATTACAGATACGTGGTCTGAGTATGCTGCTTTTGCCGACCCGATTTATTTACCGCGACACATTACCGTTATTGGCATCGGGAAAGTTGGATCTGGTCACAGTGCAACAGTGGGCACAGGAGGGAGAAAACAACATAACGATGGAAAACACCGCATAGAAAATGAAATATTTTGACGATTCCTTGAGAAAAGGGGGTCATCCTTTGGCCAAACTTCGCCGATACCATACCACGGACGGGCGGGCAACTTTTCTCCCAGGCAATGCGGATTGTTTATGTCCCACGATCATCTTTCTCTCAGCTTGGCGGTCAAATCCAACGGGATACCTTACCTGCTGGCCGCCATGATGCTGTTTCTCTCCGCCTGCGCCGTCAAACCCGAACCGCTCCCCCTGTCCAGCACCCTGCAACGGGTCCAGGAAGACACCTCGGCCTTCTATAAAGATATCAAACCGGCAACCCGCGCTATTTCCCTGGCCGAAGCGATGGCCCGTGCCATCCGCTATAATCTTGATAATCGCCTCAAAACCATGGAATCGGCCTTGGCCATGGGGCAAACCCAAATTTCTAGTTATCAACTCCTTCCACAAGCGACCCTCCTGGCCGGTTATTCCAAACGCTCCAACGATCTGGGTTCCTCAAGCCGCTCCTTGCTCACCGGTGAAAGCAGCCTGGAATCCTCCACCTCCTCCGAAAAAACCTACGGCGATGTGGACTTGGCCATGACCTGGAACGTTCTTGATTTTGGGGTCAGCTATTTCAGAGCTAGGCAACAGGCCGACCGTTACTTGGTCACCGAACAACGGCGACGAAAAGTGATTCACAATATCATTCAAGAGGTGCGGCAAGCTTACTGGCGTGCCGCAGTCGCCCAGGCGTTGCTGCCGGATATCGCAACCTTTCTCCATGAAGCCAACCTAGCCCTCGAAGATGCCAAAAAATCGGGTGACACCCTGCTGCAACCACCCCTGGATACCCTGAAATATCGTATGGGGTTGTTGGAAACGGTCTATCAAATCGTCACCCTGCAACGCGACCTGTCCGTTGCCAAAACCCAACTGGCCGCACTCAT
This sequence comes from Magnetococcales bacterium DCbin2, assembly GCA_002753615.1. Lineage (GTDB taxonomy): Bacteria > Pseudomonadota > Magnetococcia > Magnetococcales > UBA8363 > UBA8363. Next base: position 9,020 of record PEAO01000020.1, on the reverse strand, counting down.
GAATACGGATCTCAAAGAGGATTTCCGCCTAGTCATTGACGACCGCAACACCATGACCGTACCAAAAATTCCCTATGATATCGATTTGATGGAAAAAATGGCCCTTTACCTGCGCCCGGAACTTCGTGAAGAAGATTATCAAAAACGGATCGATGTGGCTGAAACCAAATTGACCCTATTGCAAGCCCTTCCCGGAATCAGTTTTGAAGCGGGTCTCCACCGTTCCAGCAACCGTTTTCTGTTCAACCAGCAATGGGCCGATGGCGGGATCAAAATGGCCTGGAATCTGGTCAACCTGGCGGCAGGCAACGATTCCATTGATGTAGCATCCGTTCGGGAGGAGACCGGGAACGTCCGCCGTCTATCGTTGGGCATGGCCATTCTCACCCAGGTCCATGTCGCCCTGCTCCGCTTCAACCAAACGCAGGAAGAGTATGAACTGGTCAAAACCATGAGCCAAACTGCCGATGAGATTCAACTACATTCCAACGAAGCCCGCCAAACCATGACCGGTTTGGATGTCATTCAGGCCCAGGCTCGGGCCATCTATCGGCGTTTGCAACTGGGCCTCTCCTACGCCGAACTGCAAAACTCCGCTGGCCAGATTTATGTTTCCATCGGTTTGGATCCCCTCCCTGAAATCATGAAAGCCAGCGATTTGGACTCCCTGACGGTCGCCCTGGAAAAGGTGATCCAATGCTGGCAATCGGGTGAGGTGGAATTGGGAACCTTGGCTGAAATCCCTTTACCAGGCACCTCTGGATGACATTCACCATCCTTTCCTTATGCCTCAGCATCCTTGTATTCCCGATGGCACTTGGCCATGCCGGTGAACCCGGTTCTTATTCCCGCACTCATGATCTCTCCACCGTGGAAGAGACCCCGGTCGAACCGTTGCGGGGATTATTGGTTGCATCCCAAGAGGCGATCCTTTCCAGCGAACTAGCGGGGCGCATTTTGGAAATACGCCATGAAACCCGCCAACATTTTAAAAAGGGAGAGGTATTGATCCGCTTTCATTGCCCCGATCGGGAGGGACGATTGCAAAAGGCCAACGCACAATTGACGGCTATCAACCAACGCCTCAAGGTCAACCGCAAACTGGTGGAATTGCGCTCCACAAGCACCTTGGATGTCGAACTCCTCGAAGCGGAACGCCATGGGGCCATCGCGGAGGTGGCCATTCAACAGGCGGAAGTGGACAAGTGCCTCCTTTACGCCCCGTTTGCCGGAAAAATTGCAGAACGCCTAGTCAAACCCTTTGAAAGCGTCAGCATAGGTCAGCCGCTATTGGATATTGTTGGCGATGGACCGTTTGAGATTCATTGCCTCCTCCCTTCCCATCTGTTCGTAAACACCCAGGTCGGGATGCCGATCACCATCGTCTTAGATGAAACCAAACACCGTTACCATGCCCGTATCAGCAATTTTGGAGGCCGCATCAACCCCGCCGGTCAAACGGTACGGATGATTGCCCGCATGGAAGGGCCGGTGGATGATCTCCTCCCCGGCATGAGCGGCCCCATCACCCTCGAATCTCGATAATAATCGGCACAAAGAATCAATGTGTTTGACGTAGGCTTCGGCTCTGTTCATGATCAAACCTTTCGCGTTAGCATGTTCATGATCAAACGAATCATGGTCTCTTTTTGTGCTGGATCGGACTCCGCCACCAACAGTACCAATGCCGCCAAACCAATATCGTTGATCACCGGAATACCGACGGCATCCAACAAACGATTATTTTGATATAGAAAATCCACAAACAAAAAAGCACCGCTACGTTTGTTGCCATCAGCGAACGGATGGTTTTTGATGACGAAATAGAGCAAATGAGCCGCCTTGGTTTCCACGCTTGGATAGGCTGGCTCCCCCAATACGGTTTGATCCAGATTGCCCAGCAATGCCGCCAAACCATCGCCGCGCTCCAAAGCGAAAAGATCGCTGGCCTCGCCCCGCGCCACCAAATCGGCCTTAAGCCGCGCCAGAGAGTTACGGGCGTTAGACAAGGTTGGTAGAATGCCCCCGGTCTGCTCTGGTGGTTCAGTCAAAAGTCCTTCATCGTAGCGTTGCAGCAGCAAAAACGTCTGGGCGTAACGGGTGACGATATCCACCAATCCGCGTCCGGTATCGGCCAAAAGTTCCGCGCTTTGCGAGACTTTTTTCACCAGTTGCAATGCGGCTTCCAGTGCGCTGGCGTTGGCCTCCAGACGTTGACGATTGAGGGTGTAACCCTGGGTCAGATGCTCACGCAGAATACGGGTAGCCCACTGACGAAAACGGGTAGCCCGCACAGAATTGACCCGATAACCCACGGAAATCACGGCATCCAGATTATAATGCTCGATGGTGCGGGTCACGGTGCGACTCCCCTCCTGCTGAACCGTTTCCATTTTGGAAACAGTTGCCCTCCGTTCCAGTTCACCACTGGCAAAAATGTTTTTCAAATGCTTAGAAACCGCCGCTTTCTGCACATCAAACAACACAGCCATCTGTTCTTGCGAAAGCCAAACCGACTCTCTTTCCATGCGAACTTCAACGACACCATTTTCTGTTTGGTAGATGGTAATTTCACTCATGGCGCACCCTTAAAGATGACCGCTAAAATGATCGAATACCAACACGCCCTGGAAATGGCGCGACTTCAACCCCGGGGACGCTTTAAGCTGTAAACATAAGCCAACACCTGCGCCACCGCCTTGAAGAGTTGCGGAGGGATAATGGCATCCAATGGGACATCGGAATATAAAGAGCGGGCCAACGGGGGATTGGCCACCAAGGTGACATTATTTTTCCGGGCAACCTCCCGAATCCGCTCGGCGACAAGACCACGCCCTTTGGCCACCAGTTTGGGTGCCATCATATCGCCCTGTTTATACAGCAATGCCGCCGCATAGTGGGTGGGGTTGGTGATCACAACATCCGCCTTGGGAACCTCTTCCATCATCCGCCTTTGGGCCATTTCCCGCTGAATCTGCCGGATACGCCCCTTGATCATGGGGTCACCTTCCATCTGTTTCTGTTCGTCTTTCACCTCCTGCTTGGTCATGCGCAGGCCCTTCATGTGTTCAAACTGTTGGTAGACGAAATCAATCACCGCCAGAGCGATAAACGCGATGGTCACAAGGACAAAAAGATGGAACGTTTCTTCGCCAAGAAGCGTGACTACATGGTCCAGATTGGTATCGGAAAGCTTGAGAATATCCAGCGCAGCCCCCTTGAGCGCGACGTAAACCGCAATGCTGATCACGGTGATTTTTAGAACGGATTTGACCAGTTCTACCAATGACCGAAAAGAAAAAAGTCTGGAAAATCCCTGGATCGGATTGACCCGGCTGAATTTTGGCATCAACGGTTCAAACGTAATCAAAAATCCGTGCTGAATAACCGATCCCAAAACACCGACAGCCACGAATGCAATGAAAAGAGGTGCCAAATCCAAAACCATGGCGGCCAATATTTCCTGGAGCAAAACGACAACACCCTGGGGTTGGATACGGTCGTTGATGAAACCACCAAAAAAAGTACGCATCACAGTTTGCATGGAAATCCAGAGTTTCTCTCCCTGGAAATAAAAAATACCGGTCGCCGCCAACAACAACAAAGCGGTCCCCACCTCTTTGGAGGAGGTAACCTGCCCTTTGTTGCGGGCATCCTGCATCCTTTTGGAGGTCGGTTCTTCGGTTTTTGAGTCTTGATCAGAATCTTCGGCCATGAATCATGATCCTTGAGGAACGGCTTTCAAAATCCAACCGCCTTGAAGGAAAACGCAAAAAAAGTATCCAATTCGCGAATCATCACTTTGCCAAACAAAATCATGGTCAAGCCCATGATGATAAATCCGATCATCTGTGCGATGGGCATGGAGAGAAAAAACACCTGAATTTGCGGTGAGGCACGATTGATCAATCCCAACCCGATATAGAGGAGGGTATTGGCAACGATAATGGGTGCCGCAATCAGAAGTGCGATTTGAAACATGGTGGACATCGCCTTCAAGGCCGCCTCCAGGAGGGTACCCGCGTGTGGCAACCCCCCCCCGATGGGAAGGGTATGAAAAGACCGGGCAAGCCCTTCAAGGAGTAGATAATGGCCACCAACCGTTAAAAACAACATCAAAAATGTCATATACAGCAGATTGGACACCACACCTTCCTGAAGACCCGACGTGGGATCCATCACCATGGCCATGGATAACCCCATTTGGAAACCGATGATGGAACCAGCCGTCTGCACAGCAACCAAAACCCAATGGACCAACATGCCGATCACCGCCCCGATGACAACCTCGGAGATGGCCGCAGCAAACATGGACATAACCTGCCCTTCTCCTTCACCGCTCCAGGGTGAAACTAAAGGGAAAAGGACGACCGTCACAGCCAGGATCAGGGCCGCTTTGACACGATTTGGACCGACTGCACGGGAAAAAAACGGTGCCGAGAGAAACAAACCGGTGATCCTGGCCAGGATCAGCATAGCGCGTTCCACCTCCCCGACGGAAAATCCCAGAAAATCAATGAGTGCCAGGGGATCCAACGTCGTCCTCCCTTCAATCAGTGGACGATGCCGGGGATGGCGTCAAAGAGACGTTTGAAATAATCCATCATGGTTTCCAACATCCAAGGGAGCGTCAGCGAAAGGGCCAAAAAGGTAGCAAGGATTTTTGGAATGAAAGTCAGCGTCATTTCCTGAATTTGCGTAACCGATTGAAACAAAGAAATAATGATACCAACCACCAGAGCCGTGAGGAGCATGGGGGCAGAAATCATCAAAGCGGTTTTCAGGGCATCGATGACCAGTTCCAGGACGGTTTCGGTGGGCATGACCCTTCCTTAAGACAAATAGACTATTGGCACCAAACTTCATGCGATCTTGAGATTGTACCCGATGCCGATTGCCTGTCCACGGAAAATCAAAGCAATTTTACCAGTGCCGCCATGGCCCCGACGGCCACGAACATCAGGCTTCCGAGTTTAATCACCATGCGTTGCTCCAGTTCCTTGATGTCCCGCTTTAAATCCGACCGGACCGATTCGATCTTGACATCAAGTTCCTTGATATCCCGTTTCAAATCAGCCCGGACCGACTCGATATCCCGTTTCAATTCCGACCGGACCGACTCGATATCCCGCTTCAATTCCAACCGGACCGACTCGATATCCCGTTTCAATTCCGACCGGACCGACTCGATATCCCGCTTCAAATCGGCCCGGACCTGTTCCAGTTCCAGCTTAGTAGCCAAACGGTCTTCCATCCACTCGACGATGGTCTCAGCCTGTATTTCCGCCTGGGCTTCAGGAACGCCAGCGGCTTTCAATTTTTTGGCATAGGCCAGCGAATCAAACATCAGTGACATAACGGACTTCCTCATTATTTCGACGGCAAACCCTTTTCACAGGCACACCCACCCAGAGGGGGAATTATACGACAAACGGACAATCCCTCACCAGTTTTATATCCACAAGGGTCAGGATCGATCCAGGTGATCGCGGTTTATTTTTTCATACAGTTCAAAAACCGCGATGGCCATGGCGGCGATGACCGGACCAAAAAAAAGCCCCAGTATACCCAGATGTAGGATACCACCAAAAGTTGCCAACGTCGTGAGCAGGGTATGTCCCAAAGCGGAAAGGCCATCATCGGGGTCTTCGGCGGTGTGCCATTGGGACAAGCGGCCAATCAAAACAGGTCGCAGGATATTATCAATAAGAAAACCGTTGACGATGGCACCCCAAAACAACAAAAACAGCCCCAAACCTTCTCTCCCTGTCGCAACGAGGTAGTACGACAACGGTCCCCAGATGATCAATCCGCCCAACACCGGGATAAAAGAGGCGACGGCCAGACCAACCCCGAGGAAAAACCAGGGGAGATCGGTAAACGCCGTCACCGTCGCAAAGGAGATCCCCTGGATCATGGAAATGGAGACGGTACTGATGGTGAGTACCGTCGCCAAACCTGCAAATCGGTTCAACAAAAAATCATCGTAATGATTGGGCAATGGTGTCAACAAACGGATCTTTTTGACCAGCAGTGGACCATCACGATAAAAGAAAAACAGGGCAAAAACCACCCAGACCAGGGAGGAAATAAAGGCCAAGCTGTTGTTGGTGACCCCTTTGAACAGGAACAACAAACCATTGGTCGCCCCTTGAATCAAAACATCCTGGTTTCCCGCCGCCTTTTCCAGGAGAAAACCTCGGAGAAAATCGGGTAAAGGAAACGTATTGATGATGGTTTTCAAGGCGGCACTCAGGGCGGCGTTATTCTCAAAACCGGAGAACCAATTTTGCAGCTGACCGACCACATCGACCATCATGACTGCGCTGGCGGAAAGCAGGTACAACACGGGAGAAACAACGAGGAAAAAGATTAAAACGGTCATGATCAGAGCCGCTTGATCCGATCTTAAGGAGAGACGTTGGGTGAGGCGTTGGTACAACGGATAGGTGGCTGTTGCCAGCAATACCGCCAGGAATAATCCTGGCAAAAAAGGGAGAAACAACCAAAACAGCCCAACGGCGGCCAACGTCAGCAACAGCAGCATGAACCCCTGTTGATGGGGAGATTTTGGATTTGAGGTCTGTGATTTGGGGTGCCTTGCCATGGGAACATTGAAGCGGGTTCTCCCTTCATTTGTCAACATGACTTGGAAAAAATATGTCGGGCATGGAAATCGGTGATCGCGGGAAAGGGACAACCCAGGAAACTTGGAGGCGTGGCATGAAGTATAAACAACGATTATCAGCAAACAAACTGGTTCTGGCCTCCGTTTCTTTGGCGGCGACCGCATGGGTTCTGGTGCCACTGCCCGATGCCCTGGGGACCAATTATTGGACCTATCCCGACAGTTCCACCGCCAGGGCGCAGCGCATCCAGGAGTTGAACGGTCTGCTGGATGAATTGAGTGCCGCCCTCCTTCAGCAACAGGAGGCGATCCGGCAATCACAAAAGGCTTTGGTGGACCTTGAGGCGGGCCTTGCTGCGGCCCAAAAAGCGTTGGTCGTGGAGGAGCGACCCGTGACCGAGGTTGTGACCAAATATCGCAAAGCCCAGGAGCTTTCTCTCATCGATCCCATGGTATCGACCGAGACCCAGCGTTTGGAATTGATCAAGGTGAAGGAGGCCAACAATCCCATCATCAACAAACGCAAGGGGGAGATTGAGACACTGAACAGCAAGATTCCCCAGGCTCGCGCCAGCATCACGAATGCGCAGGGACAACTCAACGCCATTCTGCAACAAATCGACATGGTGATCAAACAACGCGATGAGGTTTCCGAGCAGGTCTTTCTCAAAACCGTGGCCAATTGATCCAAAAAAAGAGGGGGGCGTCCAGGGTGTAATAACGCGCTGACACCCCCCCAAAAAAAATCATTAAAAGAAAAAAGGGGTCTAGGGGGTATTGACCCCAGGGTTTTGACTCTTTTTTTGATATTGAACAAAAAGCTTCAATACTTTGTTTTTGACTTTGTTTAAATTCAAAAACAAAGTCAAAAACGAAGAATGAATTTTCTTTTTTAAAGTCAAAACCCTGGGGTCAATACCCCAGACCTCTTTTTTTTTTAATCGTTTTCCAGGCTTTTTACCCCACCCAGTGATTCAGATGGCAACGCCACCACCATCTCCCTGGGCCTCCCGTGCCTTGGCTTGGTGATAGAGTGCCGCAAAATTGATGGGATCCAAAACCATCGGCTTGAATCCACCTTCCGTCACCAAATCGGACACGACCCGGCGAACATACGGAAAGATGATGTGGGGACACTCAATACCCAAAGTCGGTGCCAAATGCTCCTGAGGTACATTACGGATTCTAAACAACCCCGCATAAGTCACCTCCACCAAAAACAAAACCTCTTCCCCCTCCTTGACCCGAGCGTTCATCTGAAGCGTCACTTCATAACGATCCTCCCCCTTCTGCACAACCCCCGTGCCCAGATTAAATTCCACCGTAGGCTCATTGTGCCGGGCATAAACCTCCGGCGCATTGGGATTCTCAAAGGAAAGATCCTTGATGTAAAGACGCTCCACATTGAACATGGGCTGGTTTGAAGGAGGCATATTGGGCTGCTGTTCACTCATGATCATCCATTCCCGTTTAACAAAACATTGGCCGGTTCGTCTCAAAAAACGAAACACGCTGGCGAAAAGTAATCGTTCAGATCCCCCCCTAAAAAATTATTGAAAAAAAAGAAGGGGTCTCTAGGAATTCTTTCCCCAGGGTTTTGACTTTGAATCAAAAGCTTCCATTTTTGCTTTTGAATTTGTTTTTTAACTTAAATCAGAAGCTTAAAGCTGGAAACCTTTTTGTTCAAATATCGAAAAAAGAGTCAAAAGCGAAGCATGGAAACCTTTTTGTTTAAAGTCAAAAACAAAAGCAAAACCCTGGGGGCAATCCCCCAGACCCCTTTTTTCTTTTAATAATTTTAATGTGGGAGGGGGGTCTGAACGGTTACGGCGAAAACCACCCACACCACGTGCAATCATCACTCACCCGAATCGGGCATCGTCCCCGCATCCACCACCACCGTCGGCCCCGATTCACCTCCACCCACACCCTTTTTCCGAGACCTTTTCCGGCGTTTTTTCTTGGGACCGGCCACACCCTCCACCGCACCCTCCGGCTTGGCCGCGACAACCGGCACAACCTTGGCCACACGCGGTGGACGTTTGCCACTCCCCCCCACCGGACGGGAAACCTGACCCCGCCGCCCCTTCGAATTCCTCTCCAAAAGACGGTCTTCACCACCATCACCATCCACCTTGACCTCTGGAGCCGGCCTCTGCAACGCCACATAAAGCTCAGGATCGTCAAATTGAATGGGAATCCGCGCCCCAATACACGTCTCAATGGCCTCCAGGTTATACGCACCATCCTCATCCACCAGAGAAATGGCATCCCCCTTGGCCCCCGCACGCGCCGTGCGACCAATACGATGGATATAATCCTCCGCATTCTCTGGAAGATCAAAATTGATGACGTGGGTGACCCCATCGATGTGCAAACCCCGGCCCCCCCC
>PEAO01000019.1 GCA_002753615.1 Magnetococcales bacterium DCbin2 | reverse complement strand
GACACTTGGTTTGTCACAGCGGGGGCTTGCAGGTTAAATGACATAAAATTCGTCGGCAGGTTCGTTCCGAACCCAAATCTTCTGTTCACAGGATCGTAATAAAACCCGGTTGGATCTTCAGAGGGTGTTCCGTCAGGGCCCACGAACAGCACGCTCCCCGGAGTGAACCCGGTAATCCCGCCACCACCAGAGCCAACACTGGCGGCAACCCAGTTTGAACCACCATCAACGGTCTTGAACACCAACACGTATATTGCCGATGGTGTCGAAAAATCGGGATCCTGCCCTCCTGCCCAAACCATCCCTTCGGGCAGATAGATGGGATAGGGGGTGTCACTGGCTTGAGTGACAATCCACGTAACTGTTGATGCAACACCCTGTGGGGTATGGAGTATGTTGATATAGCTGACGTATTGACTGAGCGTTGTCGTGAAGACGGTGCCGAGTTCCATATCCAAGTTTACAATATTGTTTGATATGGTCGCCGGGACGGTGATCTCTAGCCCTGACCCCGGAGTGCCAGGATCACCCTTCGATGCGAGCAATTGCCAATACGTCTCGTTGGGCGGCTCCTGGTTGGTGTTGTTGACCTTGGCAAAATAACTCGACCCGTTATGGTCAATTCCGTCGCCGACCACATAGGCTACGGATGATGACCAATGGTCCCTGGCAACAATGGCTTGGCCAGGCGCACCGTCTTGCCCCCTACGCTCCCAGATGGCGGCACCGGCTGTTGCGTCAACGCAAGTGTATGATGTATTTGCAACTACATCGACCCACAGGGATCCGATGTCGTACCCTGCGGCCAAATCGTCACTGACTCCAGGTGCGACTGTCGCACTCAGATTGCTTTTCTTTTGGGCGGCTAAGCCGATGGGCATATAGGTCGCTCCACCAGTGAGTACCTTCTCCTCGTCCCCGGAGGCGGGTGCTGGCACCAGCCCTGCGGTGCCAGCACTGCCAGCGGTGGCACCAACCATCGCTGGAATATTGGCCACCGGCAACGCCTCAGATAGGTCTATTTCACGAATCAAACCAGTAGCATCGTCAATCGCAAGAGGTTTTTTGGTGGCCATGACAGTTCCTCCTTAAGCTAACTTGATCGGTTGTTCCGGTTCAAAATTGACAGTGGTTGCGTTGACAGCTTTGCCGACATACTGGACCACCTTGCCGCCCCCCGTCGGCGGCGTAGCAGTCAATGCGCCGGATGTCGCCGCACTCAGAAACATCCTTGTCCCGGCAGTCAAACCGGACAGATTGACAATCGGCCCTTCGAGGTAGACGATCGCTGGACCTGGGGCTGTGGACGCCGCCAAGACAAAGCCGTCACACGGTTTCGTTGTGTCCGAGGCATTGGCCTTGCGTGCCGTCGGCGTTCCGGCGACATCGTAAATATTGACCAAATCCCCGGAAGCAAGATCCTCGCTCGTGGCAAGGGCCGTGGTATCGGCACCGATCCCCGGCGGCATCATCGTCGTCGCCCATCTGCCACTATTGTCCAGTGCTGCAATTTTATTCGCAGACCCTGGGCCACCTTCTTGTACGGCTTCAGTTTCCTCAAAAAGACCGGAACCATTGTGTTTTGGAAATTTCTCTCCAGCCATAAATATTCTCCAGTTTTACGCAAGTTTGACGATTAGTTGCCGCTGTATTGCGACATCCGTTGATGATAATGCGATACCCATCTTTACCATCCACCCTGTCAGTGGGGGGGACGCTGACAACAAGCTATTGATACCCAAGAAGATTGGGCTGCCTGGAGTAAAAGTCCATCCAGGATCGGTTACCACCCCAAACGTTTGGATCGACACGGACTCGCCAATGCCGACTGACACCAGTGTTACCCCGATTACCGACGTGGCCAACGCATCGACCTGAGCATCCGCGTAAACGGCGTGCCCGGTTGCATTCACAGATACCACCCTTAAGCTGGCCAGTGCCTCACCAGCTACCATGGTCGTAACGCCAGGGTTAACCCCGGGTTGTCCGGTGGCCCCCCGCTGGGTCACCTCGCCCCACCATGTGGGATTCGCGTCCGGTTGATGGTCAGTATTGGCATCCGCGAGCGAGACATACAGCGGTCCCCCATAGCTGACAACCTCACCTTTGGCATAGGTCACACTCCCGGACCATACCCCTTGCAATGCAGGTCCAAGGTCAAGCGTGTCACCAACAAGGTCCAACCGCCCCGTTTCCGGGTTAACTTTGGTGCGCATAAACTCATCCTTATAAATAAGGTAGGCTCTCGCGATTATTCCAAATTTGGTCGAAAGCGGCCTTCCCGTTGGCAAATATTGTCGCAATATGTTGACGCGAACCATCGTATACGAGCTTTTTGATAAGCCATTTCGGTTCGCCGTCTTGGGTACCGGCTTCGGCTTTACCCATATACTCGGTATCGCCATTGGCATCGTAAGCGTAACGGGGGGTAAACCAATCTTCTGACCCAAGTGAGTTGCGTAACACGGGTCTATCCATGGGAGTCGTCATCGGGGCGTCCTTATGCAATCCGTTGAAAATGCGTGCCGTTGTAACACAGCATGTAGATGCCGCCGCTATACAACTGGCTGGCACCCAGTTCTGATCCATCCGCATTTTTGATCGACTTTACCCCCAACCCCGACACGTTGATGTTGGCCGCTCCGGTGTTGGTGTTGGCGACTTTGACCCAGAGGGTTTGTCCTTCGGCGTAGGCGGACCATGCCGGAAATGGGTTTACCGTGAGGGCGTTGGTCGATCCACCGTCTACTGCATAGAGCTTTTGCACAATCGCTACAGGGACAGCCTTGATCTTGTGGGCTACCATGTCGGAGACAAGAGTATCGCCGTCCACCTTCTGGGACAGCAAACCAGGGGTGGGATCGGAGGCACCGGCCAGGACGAGACCAAGCACATCGTCAATGGCGTCCAGGTTGGCGTTCATTCCTCCAGCCCACCCCACATAACCAGGATCGTGCTTACCCAAATGGTACCTGCTGGTGTATACAATATTATTTGCCACGGGTTATTCCCTCTTATGTCGGCTGGCTAAGAAGTCTTCAATCGTGGTCAAGAGTGGCAAGCTGGCGTCATCAATGTCATGGATCGCCGACCACGTTGCACACATCTCCTTAACCCTCATTGATGTGTTGTCGGGACTGTCATCCGGCAAAACTGCAAGATGGTGCGTCGAAAACAAGGACGCCGCTTGCCTGACGAGCGCAGACGACACCACGCCCCCTGCGGAACGGTAATAGGCAAGCCATAATAAAGGCGTACCGATAATGATTGTCTTTGGCTGGGAATCCATAAACTTTCTTTGCTCTTCCATGGCCAGTTCCATGGTCTGTGCAAATTTTCCTGGGAATTTTTTTGACAGGGTGAGGTTGAATCCCATCAACGGGGATGGCCACTCATGGACGGCATATGATGGATACCGTTGCAACACAAGCCGTTTCAGGCTTGCACTATCCTGCCACCCCCAGGGGCCAACGGTGATACGATCAAAATCCATAATATTGTTGTCCATACATTCCGCTACCATATCCTGGGAAATCGTTGGTCTCGTTGCCGGAGACATACATTTCAATGATCGGTGCTGTGTCAACATTGGTCAGCAATGGGAGGGATCCCCCCAAATTAACGCATGAGACTGCCCTAAGAGACATCATCCCATAGCGGTATGGCCAGACGAACTGGAAGGGTCCATTCACGGATGTCCCCTGGTCCACCCATTCACCGCCGGGATGAAGCCACTGAATTTTGCAGTAGTCATATCTCGGTGATATTGGCGGAGTATTCCAATCCACGGTGACCAATGACCCGCCACCATCGGGATACGAGATCCCCGTGACCCGAAAGTTGACCACCATCAACGCACCTCCGTAGGGGTCGGGCCATCCCTGGACCGGCTCCAAGTCCACCGTGTCGTTGTACCATGGCGTAAAGGTTGGTTCGGCATAGACAGCAGCAGAATACTGGATGCATTCGATCTGGTAGATGAACGCTTCCGTCTCCTCGATGGCCACCACGCGCCATTGTTTGGAGCCGACAAGCGTGTTGGTCGTGCTTTCAATCTCGATGACGCCGCCAAGAGGGAGTAGCCTGGCCGTTTCCATCCCGACTTTGAAACGGCACCAGTAGGGACATTCTTGGATAGTGCGCAGCATGAAGACCGCCAGGGCATAGGCTTGCGCCTGGTCCGTTACCCCAGTCAGATCGATGGTTTGTACCTGGAGACCATCCCTGGCGATGGCATCAAGATCTTCCGCATAAATCCGTTCCACGACGTAGCCGTAATAAGGCTCAACGTACTGCGCCTCGATCCTGTTTGGGCGACTGGTGGCCTGGATCCCGACGCGGATGGATCCGGGGATAGTCTCCGTCTCCCCCACCTTGTAGGAAGCCGGTTCCACGTCATCGGGTTTGAGATAGATCCTTCCATCCCTGGAGAGGCTCATGATACGTCCGGCGGTGCAAATCTCACGGAATACTTGCTCGGCATCATAAAAGGCGGCGATGGCGCGGTTGAAGCCATACCCCTTCTGCTCGCACCAGTAAGAGGTCGTCAGTTGGGAGGCATAATCGATGGAATCTCCCGGCAGCCCCAGCCCGACTACGGGGTCGGTCAGGAAGATCAACATGGCATCGGCAGGGTTGCCCCCCATCCCCGAAGTCCCCGTCGAATGGACCAATGCCGAGATGACCGGGTTGTTGGATGCTAGAGAGGCGTCTTTGACCAAGTGGATATGGGCATAGGTCGCGTTGACCGGGATCCCTTCGGTGAAGGGCATGTCGGTGAGATCAAACTTGTAGATTCCGATCTGAGACCCTTCTTTGGTCCCTTCGCCCTCGGCACCCTTGAGGAGTACCGTGACTTCAAGTTCTACGGCCCACCGTGAGAGTGGGGCGGAAATGTTAAATTGATGTGACCGCAGCTTGGAGCCTGGAACTTTGGCATAATTGCCGCTCACCTCGACCTCCTCGAAGAACCACTCCCAATAGGTCGGGGAATAATAAACTTGGTTAGGGTTACTGATGTTGGTGACTTTCCAGCGATACCATTGCATGGACCCTTCATTAGTGAACGAATGATACGACCAACAGGTCAACGTCCCACCGCCGTAGAACATCGCGGGGACAGGGGCGGCGATGGTGCCAATGGTGTTGCGATAAATCCCAATCTCCCAGGTGCCGCTGTTATCTAGGGATATTTGCGCTTGCCCTCCCAAGGGATGGAAGGTGTACCAGGATGACTCAGCATTCTGGACGCCTCCAGATTTGGTGAAATAATTGGGCAGATCTTCGATTTTGTATTTGTCGATGTAAAGTTGATCCAGAGTGAGGCCAACTTCACCGAAGACGACCAAGTAATGGCCTTTCTGATAATCTCCTCCATAGATCCGGGTATGGATCACCAGACCGTTGAGCCGACTTTTACCGAAAACAATGGGGACAGGCAGTTCTGGGGAGGGATATTGGGGCATGGGGGCAAACCCAAGGCCGGGATCTACGGGAGGGACAGTGTTCCCCGTGGCGGACGAGACTGCCCCTTGTTGTCCGTTGGGCGTCAAAAACTGCCCCAAGGCCATCAGCCCGATCTTGCCTAGGGCCATCCAGACTGACCCTGTAGCCATGTAGGTGGATGCCCCCACGAGGGCAGGGATCACTGCCATCATGGCGTTTTATTCCTCACGATATAAGCAGGGCGCAACGCAGTCCGTTGCCATCTGGCGCGGAGGTGGATGGTCTTTTCGGCACCATCTTTGCCAATAATGGTAAACCGGCTCTGAGAGTAGATCGACAGATGGACCTTGCCGTTGGGATCAAGCCAAAGGACGACATCTCTGTCCCGTACTCCGGCCAAGAAAAAATCCGTGACGGAAAACTGCATGCGCAGTCTGGCAACGACATCGCTCACAGGGACATGCTGTAATCCGCGAAACGCATCGACAAACGTGGGATGCCATGTGGCCAAAATTTGAAAGCAATCGCCGGTCATCCCCATTTCCCCCGCTGCATACGTGGAATGGTCGGAAAGCCTCCATAATGCGCAGCATTGCCAAGTGCTTGGCAGGTAGGTAACGTCTTGTCGCACGTCGATACCACGCCACCGTAGGTGCATCGCGGGTCTTTGAAGATGTACGGGCAAAAATAACTCAGACGACGCCTGGGAAAGCTGGATTGCCAGTTTTGTAGATTGGTTCTGGCCTGGATGGTCAATCCCACTTCCGCCAACTCCCAGGATTCCACGTAGGCCACCACCATAGTCTCGGTCTGATCTGGATCCGTATGGTTGGCGTCCTCGAAAGTTCGGCGCAGCACCACCTTGGCACCACGAATGTCGGTGGAATCTAATAGATTCGCGATGGCATCCGTCCCCTGAACCGTGATTACGAATCGGTCGGTAAGGGTGTCTTTTTTGAACTTAACGGTCCCTCGGTTGATCCCCATCGGGACAAATGTGCGGATATTCGATGCGGGCAATTTCTCATACTCCCATCCATCATAGACGGATTGCCATTCAATAAGGTCGGGTGGAGGTACGTCATATCCTGGGGTATCGTTGATGGCATAAGTTGCCAGGATGACGGTCACGCCGCTCACTGAGAAACTTTCGTCGGTAGCACTGGTGCCATTGTTCCCCGCCACCAGGACATAGACATCCCGCGCATCCAGATTCCGGGGGGGATTGAAGGGGGATGTCGTAAACCAGGAGTCGGGGGTTCCGTCTGGACCGATGAATGTTCCAGTCTTGCGGTCGAACACCCACGCTTTATCCCAAGTCCCGGTGATGGATACCTGGATGATCCTTCTGTTGTTGCTCGCGGTCCCCTTGTACATCACCGCCGTGTGCGGGACGTAGGCCAGAGGGGTCACCATGGGGCTGACGAGATGACCATTCACACTGAGCAGTGGGGATTCATTCTGCGCCACAATATTTCCGTTGATGAAAAACCCGGCCCCCGACCACCCTTCGTAACACGGGATCCAGTTGATGGACTGCCCGTTCCAGGTGGGCATACAGTAGCGCAGGGTCTCCTTGCGGATCCGCCAATACATCACGGACCCCCTTTTTTCGCAGTCAACCCCGTACAGATACCGGAAATTGTATTCCGACCCACCGGCCCCCTGGTACACAAACAATGATTTCCAATAGAGGTAAAGCTGAATCTTGATCGTGGAAAAATTCAGGTAGACAGAGACTTTGTCCTCTTGGAGCGCACTCTGCCATCCCGCCTGCGCCCCATCCAATTCCACGTATACAAAAACCGGGATGGCATCTGCTTGTTCCAGGGCCGTTTCCATTTCTACCCGAAGATAGACGAATGATCGGTCATCCCAGGATTTTGCGGAGACAACTCTCAAATAAGTCGGGATGTTTCCGGTTTGTTGAAGACCGGCACCGGACTGGACTTGGACTGAATCCCAGGGGACATCATCAAAATCACGGCCAATGTCAAACCAATACCCCGGTGAGACATCCAGATTGAGATAACTGGCCTCTGGGTTTTTGCTGTCATAAAACACCCTTCCGCCCGAAAACCGCCTGGAAATCGTTTCGTTCACAAGGTCAAACCGGGGAGGTTCCAGGGGTGCCCCAAGGTAATAGCGGTGTGCCAGGATCTCCCGCAGTATTTGGTTGTCCGGGCTGATGTAATTGAACGATGCAATGCCGGATGCCCGGAAGGCGGCGTAGCAAGTCAATTGCCGATTATTTTGCCAGGGGGAGAGCGGATCCCCGTAAGTGTGCCCATACATGACGGTGGCATTGGGGCCAGCGTTGGCATACTTCCAGTTGTAAAGGTAGGCGCGTATTCCGGTGGTCCAATCGACGCCACCCAACTCGCCGGTTTCTCCAAGACTTTGGCCGTAACGCCAGAAAAAGGGGAGCCACCCCCAACTGGGTCGAAAGGGGTTCCCCGTCCAATGACCCACGAATGACTCTACCAGGAATATCTCGCCAACCTTGGCAAACCATGTCGCGCCGTTGACGATGGACCTGCCCCCATGGGCGCGGACATAATCACACAACGGTGCCAGCCCGATATCGCGCATGATTTGTGCGGATTCGGCGGCATAATTGGGATCCCAATACCCAACATCGCATTCGTCGTAAAATACCCCATTGCACCCCTGGGCAAAAATATCGTCGATTTTGCTCTTGTATTCATTAATAAAATTTTCGATCCCTGCGGCGTCATACGCCGGTGCCGTATCCCCGGATATCGTCGCTGCTTTCCGAAAGTCGGACCCCCATGGCAGATAAATCAACACGTCGGCGGCGATGCCCGCCCGGTCCATACTCCACAGGAAGGCGCGGTCAAGCACGATTAAATCCCAGGAGGAAAAATCATGGACCTCCAGATAGGCTGGGTCGCCATAATAGAGACCATACTGGATCCAATCATCGATGCGCGTGCCACGCTTGACCGTGCTGCCTAGAAGCCGAGCATTGAACGTTTTGAGCCGCGTCAGACCACTGATTAAATATTCATCCGTGCTACCGACATACAACGAAATCGTCGGGGCCGTGTCGGTGTTGTTGACATAGTTGGTCCCATACAAAAACATTGAGACCACTTTTATTTCCAGCAACCCTTCCTGATGCGGCCACAAGAACGTGAGTGGCCCGTATCGATTCCCGCCTAGGTTTTCAATGGGCCATTCCCAGACCCCCTCAAGCGATTTGTACCAGACGACGCTGTTTATGTGTTCCGGTGCTGCCGGTATATTCCAAGCCACGGTGACCTGGGTTACTCCACCACCTGGGTGGGTAAGCTCCGTGATTTGGAGATCGGTGACTGGCCAAGCAATTTCATCACTCATCGCAATCACATATCGTAGACGGTCAGAGTGATGGGGGTCGCCAGCGAACAAAACCGCAATGTTTCACCGGGGGCATGGAGTTCCAATAACTCCACCACCGATCCCTCGGTCCTCTTAATCCACCGCTTCAGGTCAGCCCGGTGGGTATCAAGATCCACGAAGGCATCTTTGACGATGATCTCACCGATGTGACCGGAAAACTGGTATCCCCCATATTGATAACGACCGATCCAGACAGGCTCCTGGCTGTCGGTGAACGCCCCACCGGCTGGGCTTCCGGCTCCGCGCAGGGTGCCGTGGACGTAGATGTGTGTGATAGTGGGTCCGTAGGCGGCTTGGATAAAGACCCATTGTTGCGTCGGGATGGCAATTTCAGACCAAATCCCATACCAATTGCCACCGACATGAATATCAAACCGGGGTTTGCCTGATGAGTCTGGGAACCAAAGCCGAAAGGAAAGATTACGGTCGATCACCATGGCCTGGGAGTTGTCATCCCGCCAGATCCAGGCACCGACCGTTAACCCGTTAGCAATGTTCATCCGTTGGTTGCTGTCGCTGTGGGCATAACTGGTCGTCGTGACAGGGAACCGCAAGACCTTCCCCCTGGCGGCAAAGTTACTGAACTCACAAGCTCCCGCCAGGGTGGCATCAAAGCCGTTGCCGCTTTTGTCGGTGGCAATTCCCGCCGACGCCTCGAAGGGGGTGAAATCCTTGTACCAGATCTTGTCCATTACGTGATGATCTCCGATGGGTGCATCTCTTTGACGGAAAACTCGATCAATCCCAGGTTGGGGGCACTCCAGGAGATGGTGAATGATCCATCAAAACGGGTGAAATAGACGACCTGACGCCAAGTAAACTTGAACGGAAATCTCTGCCCCTGCCGCTCTTCCCAAAATGCGGTAAACAAATCGACCGTCACGGAACGAACCAGAGGTGTGCGTACTTCCCACGCACGCCGCCGTGGCCCGGCGTAAGAGACGCGCTGCTCGGTCTCCCCGCTGAATTCCACAACCTTGGTCGGGTCGGAACGTCGTTCTTGGGCCGACTCAAAGGGGATGGCCGGAAATGTCGGCAGGTCGGAGGAGTACCAAGCCATCAGAATCGCCTCACAACCAAGTTGCGTTCGTCCATGGCGTTCAGGACCATGTTGACCACGGTATCCTTTTTCTCAACGATGGTGTCCGCAACCAATCGTTTGATCATGTCGGGGTTGGTCACATTGATAATTTGTACCTCGACCCGACCATTGTCTCCCGCACCGGTTTGTCCCGCTTCATAGGCCTTGTTTTGCTTGCGCGACAACACCCGTTCGCCACGTTGAGCGATGATGGGTACCTCATCCGGTCCAATGATGCCGCCAGAATGGAACCTGGGTGCGCCGACGAAAATCTGGGAAGGGACAGATCGGCGGGAGATGGCACCATCACCCACAATTCCACCGTCATGGAAGATCGAAGAGAACAGAGATCCGATTCCCTCGAACACATCACCAAAACCGAAGCCGGAACCGGCGGCACCTGAAGACGAACCGCCCATACTCATCCCCAAGGCCTTCGCCAAAGGTCCAGTGATGCTTTCACGCACAGCGATACGGGCTAAATCGGCTAAAATGGAATCAACCAAGCTTTTCCAATCCGCTTTGCCGGTGGCAACAAACGAAGTCAGCGCGTCTTCCATCCCGCGAAAGGCGTTGCTGGTGGCGATTTCCCAATTTTTGGCCGAGTTCGTAGCATCATCGGAGTAAGCCCTCAATGCACGCTGCATCCCGGATGACCAGTCTGTTGCCGACGCCATCATCGCGCGGGTGTAGGTCTCCTGGTCGATAGCCCCCTCTTTGAGCAGGGTGTTGAGTTCAGCAACCACTGCGGCACGCTTTTCCTCCTCCGTCGCCACCGATTTTGTAACCTCTTTACCCCGCTCCAACAGTTTTTCGTGGTCTTCCGCCGCCTTCTTTAACTGCTTGACGGCCTCCTGCTCGGAGTACATCACCGTCGCCAGCTTCTCCACCTCCTGACGCTGCTCCTTGGTGGCCGTTGCCGATAGGCGTCGCAAGGCAGTAGAGACGTACCGTTGTTGATCGGTCATGGATATCGCTGCCGCCTCCTGCTGCAAGTCGGCGATCAGCTTTGCGTTTTCATCGCGTCTGTTCTTGGCTGCCTTGGATTCCCTCTCAGACTCCTTGGCGGCATACTTCGCAAGTTTGGCGTCCCGCAACTCCAGGGCTTGCTCTTTCATGGCGTCAACCTGGGCCGTGTTTTTGGGGTTCCGGATCTTTTCTAGCTCGGCAAGCATACGCCGATGTTCTTCGATAATCTTTTCGGAGCCGCTAAACTTGGCGTCCAGCAGCTCACGTTGGAGTTGTTTTTCAAGCGTCAGCAATCGTCCTTTGGTCGCGGCAGAGGCAGCAACCACCGAATCATCCGCAGACTCGTCATTGGTGCCGCGCTTCTTTGGTGCGGGTGTTGGTACAGGGTCGCCTTGCCGAAAATCGGTAGCTTGGTTGAGCAATTGCATGACATCATCATCGATTCCGGTTTTAAATTCGCTATAATTGTTAATTCCTTGCATAACATCGTCATCGATGCGTGCCTCAGACTTGCCGGGTTCAAGACCAAAACTGCCACCGTTCAGTGCCCATCGCACCCCCCGGCTTAAGATTTCCAGACGTGGGGCCAATTCCGCACCGATAGCGACGGCAATCGATGTGATGGTGTTCCGCAGCAGTTGCATTTCCGAATTAAAGCTTTCAAACGCCTTATCCGACTCGGTCACCAGTGCCGTGGCATTCTTCACCTCTCTGGCTGCCGTATCTATGGCGCGACCAACCTCGTCGGCATTTTGCGCCAGCACCGGCAAAGTCTTCTCAATCTCTTCACCTTTAAGGTTAAACTCCTCCAGCGTCTCCGTGGCACTGCCTCCGCTATCGATTACCCGCCCAACACCTTGTAGAAACAGTTGGAAAGCTTTCGTGGCATCTTCGGCAAAGGTCTTCTTCAGTTGCTCTCCGGTCAGGCCAGTCAACTCCTCCAACCTCTTCAAGCCATCGCCCCCCTCACGGATAGCTTCATCCATCTTACGCATCGCTTTGCCAACGCTGGATCCCCCCAGCTCTGCTTGGATGCCCATCGATGACATAGCGGCGGCCAGGGCGGATGCATTGGCTGACGACACACCGAACACCGATGTTGCACGGGCAACCTCATTGGCTGTGTGGGCAATCTCCGCCTCTGTAGTCGCAAAATTATTGCCCAACGCGACCAGCACGCTACCCAATGTCCCAACCGACCCCATAGACTCGCGGGTTACGTTGAGTAGTCGTGCCAGCGTCGTTGCCGCTTCCGACCCGGACAGATTGGTGGATGATCCCATCCGGGCCACGGTTTCGGTGAACCGCATAATGTTCTCCTCCCCTTTCACGCCAAGCTGTCCAGCGGCTTGTGCGATATCGAGGAGTTGTGTCGCAGCAACCGGCATATGGTGAGAAAGGTTATCGATCCGGGTGCCGAATTGAGCCAGCTTGGATCCCTCCAGATCGGCTGTTTTGCCAACAGCAATCAACCCCTCCTGATAAAGAGGCATAAGCGGTGACTGTTGACTTCAGGGTAGCAGTGACCCCGCCGATGGCCGCAACCATGCCCAACGTCTGTTGCCACCCGGCAACGGCGGAAGAAAGACCACTCGACTGGGTGGACATCGCCGCCAGTTCCCGCGCCGCCCGACTCGATGAATCTGCGGCACGAGACATAGAGTCATCCAAGCGACCGATCTCGGATGTCGCTTTCCCGGTTTCCGCCCCCACCTTCTGGGTGCTTTCGGTCAGATCAACCAAGGATTTCTTGGATTTCTCGACCTCGGCGACCAAGGACGATCCGTCTGCCCTGATCACGATACCGACGGTATGGTTGTCAGACACTATGGTTCACTCCGCCATTCATCAAGCACTGCATACTCCATCGCCTGGATATCGGCGAAACATGCATCATCGGGCCAGCGTCCTAGCGATTCCATAACCACTCGGACCGATGGATAATCCAGGCCGGTGTCGCGCCATGCAGTCTGGAGTCGCAAAAACAACCGCAACACACTTTCATTCTCGGGCCAGACGATACAGGCGTCTTCTTCTTCGGACCGCGCCATGGCGGCAACCACCGCATCAGGGGCATTCCACGCCGCCAGATCCTCTTGGGCGGTATCCTGATCACCATGACTTTGCACCGCAGCACGCGCCCAATGGCGGGCTGCGGTGATCAGTTTCCCCGGCGGCGACCCGAAATGCAGGAGAAAAAGGCTTCAATCATGGCATTGCGCACATAAGGGATCCCCAAAAGTATCCCCAGGTTCTCGCTGGAAAAAGCCATTTCGCCCCCATCTTCGCACCGAACATCACGAAATCCGGTCACAGCTTCCCGCAGAAACGCAACATCCATACTGGTTGGTCGGTCTTCGGCGTGCAGGATCTCATCGATCCGCGATTGATCGAGCAGAGCGAAATCAACCTGGAATTCCGCCTTCTCAAATCGTCCTCCACTGACGGGGACGCGAACTTCGACAGGCCACGTCACTGTGCGTTGCTCTTGAATCTTGAACATTGGTCAATCCTTTTTATTTACTGGTAATGGTAATGTCATCGTCGCCGGTGTCGGTGGCCATCAGTGACAGCCCCAACGTCAACGTCGTCGCTCCATCCTGATCGCCGTAGGCCGGTTTCAACAATTGCACCTTGGGACAATCGATACGGACGATGTTGCCGCTGGCGGTTCCATGCTCGAACGCCAGGGTGCCGGTGGTTTCCGCTTTGGCGATGGCGAAGAAATTTTTGCTCGAAAGTGGTGGTGCTTGGATCTTGATCGATCCCGATGGGGCGCGGTCGAGAATGTCCACCCCGGCATAGTTGATCAAATCCTGGTGGACGACTTTGATCCCCATGTCGATGTCCAGGGCATAAGCCACCGCCGAATATCCATGAATATCCAACGTGGGGGTGGTGACGTTACTGACCGGAACCGGCGTTTGGAAAGCGGAGAAGTCGGGGGTAGGATCGGCCACACTCGCCGGATCCACCCACAATCCCAAAAACGTGAACTCCAAACCCGGGGCCTTCTTGGTATCGACGGACAGCTTAAACGATCCCCGACACCCGACCAGGGCATGTTTCTGGCCATCCAGATGGAAATGGATGGTCAATGATTTTTCCCCACTGGAAACCGGCTTGTAATGGCAATCAACGCCAGCAGAAACAGTTTCACTGAAGCCGCACCCTTGGAGTAACACCCCCCAACCAGGGACGCCCCCTGCCGCGCCAGCACCGGCAAATTCAACATCGATCCCCACCGAAACGTGAGTGCCGACATGGATTTCCGGTTCATTGCCCAACGTCGGTTTGATCAATCCGCGTTTGACGGTCTCCCCCGCCATGGGGGTGATCGTCAGACCGCGTGCCAAAATGGCGTTGGCTCCCACGGGTGATACATCCACCCCATAGCTCGACTCCACCTTGGCCAGCACCACCCTTTTGCGATATTTCAGTGCCATGATTCTTCCTTTCCTTTACGCCACCGACCGCAGGGTGCCGGTGGTGCGATACACCTCCTGCCAATAGAGGTGTTGATTAGCAAAATCGACCAGATGGCCCCCGACATACTCCAACGCAGCACTTTCGGGATTCGCCTGCCAACCAATGAGGGCGGTGGCAATCTGATCCCGCAACAGTCGGCAGGCGTCCGAACTGTCACTGCCGCTGGCATCCCGATGGTTAGCGACAACGACCACCACGGCATAGCTGTCGGTGGTTTCCTGATGCACCGCCATGAGCAGGCTATTGGGCTGGGCGGTACGGCTTACCTCGAACACATGGGCGGACGGCGCAACGGCCCGCCCTTTTGTAACCGCATCCAGATCAGCCGCCCCCGCCACATGCCTCAAAGTTTGCACTTGGCCTCTGATGCGATCTTCGATGGCCTTGCGGATCGTAGCCATCACTCAAAACCCCGTCACATCGATGGGATCACCGTGCGCCACAAAGTCGGGCATCCCCGCTCCGGAGGGCACGGATGACTGATCGGCACCGGTGCCAAGATTCGCTCTCCCTGCCGCCACATCCTGCAACCACCGCATAGCCGCCGCGTACCGTTGGGTGACCACTTCGATCACTTGGTTGTCGTGCAGGAGATAGCGGGCCATATCGGCGCAGATACCGGGCAAACAACCCGACGCAACCACTTCCGTGGCGATGGGCAAGGGGTAGCGGCTCCCCAGATAGGCATTGATCCTGGACTCCGCCTCACCGATGGCCAGATTGATCCGGTTTAACGCCGCATCCGCGACGGCGACCAGTGCCGGGTCATAGCTGCCCCGATCGCCCCCTGTCACCGTCAGCCGTAAAAGACCGGCATCGATGACGACAGCCTCGTCAGATGTTGCCACCTGCGCCATTTCAACACCGCCAAACCGAATCAACATCTCAGATGCAGTGGTATAGCTCATTGGGCCGCCCCCCGCTTTTTGGTGGTGGAAGCGGGGTCTAGGTTCTCTGCGACCAGAGTAACCCGACCCAAAGCCACCAGGACTGCCATATCAGCCCTCTCAATCTCGGACCTGTCATCGATCTCCAGCACATCCTCAGGGCGATACGTCCGCCCGTTATGGTGGACATGGGCTGTGGCACGGTATTGCATAGCGTTTTTCCTCATTTTCCTTGGCTTGCCTTACGCCACGGCGTTTTCGATGAGATATCCCAGGTCAGGGGCGGCGACGACCTCTTCCACACTTTCGCCGATACGTACCCGGACACCCCCCTTCAGGCCGATATCCTTGTCTTCGATGGCCCCCGCGACGCGCGTACCGTATTGGGCGGTAAATCCCCATGTGGCGCGGCCACTGCTGCTGTTGGCCATACGATCACGATACAACAGGGCAATATGCTTACCCCAAACCCTGGCCATGGCGGCGGTCTGTCCCTTCCGGGCGGTGTTGACATACCCCTCGCCAACAAAGATATCCTCCAATTCATACAGCTCCTTCAAAAAACCAATGTTGGCGACACCCTTGTCACCGCTGGTCCCATGCATCGCCTGGAGTATGGCGGGATGGCGGATCAGTTTGGTCCATGCAGGTCGTCCGATGACCATGATGTTGGCCCGCATGACCATCGCATCGAGGGGGTCAATGATCCCTCCAATCGGATCGGATGTCGGGTCGGAAAACTGGCTGCTCCCCGACAGCGTGACTTTGTTGCCGGTGGCATAGTTGGCCGTGTTGAACACCTTGGCCGCTACCCGCTTTTCCCGGTCCAGGGCAATCAAGTCCGACAGGCTCATAACCGCATGGGCGCGGGGATCATAGCCTTTGGG
This sequence comes from Magnetococcales bacterium DCbin2, assembly GCA_002753615.1. Classification (GTDB taxonomy): domain Bacteria; phylum Pseudomonadota; class Magnetococcia; order Magnetococcales; family UBA8363; genus UBA8363. Next base: position 20,860 of record PEAO01000019.1, on the reverse strand, counting down.
GGCTTGCTGAATGTCGTCGTATGGGATGGGATCATCCAGGCCATAATCCTTGGTGGACCCCGATGTCTCGGTCATCCCAAATTCAATCTGGTTCGGACGCGATGTCCTACCGACGCCGGTTTCGGGGATACGGAACGAATCGCCAAGATCGAATCGGTGGTATTTGAACGCCTGTGTTGCCAGCGGCGGTGTCCGTGGCATGACTTCATCGGCAATCATCCGATTGTTGCGGTAGGCGATGGTTACGGCAGTGAGCGACGGATCGACCGGAAATGGGGTGAGTGCAATAGGCATGGTCTTATCCTTGAATCTGTGTCGGGTTGATCAGAATGGTGCCGATGTCGCCGGAGACCCCGGACACCATGGCGACACCGATAATACGGGCATTGACAGAAGCACCAGGGGCAGCCGCGACCGCCTTGCCGTTGGCATCCGCAGTCACCAGGGCACCACGGGTAATGGCACCGCCGAACTCGCAATCGGCAATTCCCACTAGGCATACATCGGCCCTGTCGCCACTTTGGGCACCCAGGCTGTTGGCAATACCCAAGGCGGCATCGGTGGATGAAGTCGCCTGAATGACGGTGGCGTCGGCACTGCCAAACTGGACGATGCGATAAGGGTTGATGGCGGCACCGGCAGTAAAAGCCTTGGTCAGGATCGGGTTCATTGCGCACCTCCCTGGGCAAGCCGGGTAACGGCATCGGCGATGGAAACGTGATTGCCGATCTTGCGTTGCGCCTCGCAGAAGGCCAAAGCCTGTTCGGCCATGATGTTGGCATTGGTGGTGGCCGGGATGGCGGCAGCACCACCAGAAATCTCGGCAAACTCCACCCGTTTGGGCAGACCAGCGACAAACTCCTGAAACAAGGCGGCAGCCCCTTTGGAGATTTTTTGGGCGGCAGATCCCACCCCTTCGGAAAAGCTGATGGTTTCACCACCCGTTTCCAGATAATCCAGAATGGCCGCGACCGGTCCAGTCTCGCGTGGGAGGAGACGCCCCTCTTTGGTGTGCTGTTCGGCGAATTCGGCAGAACGGCGTGACCGTGCCTCGGCCTCCTTGGCCTGGATGGCTTTTTCGCGGGCGGCCATTTGCTCTTCTCTGGTTCTTAGAGCCTTTGCTTGCTCGGCAAACTGGACTTCCTGGGTCTTCAAAGCCCTCTCCCGTGCCATCAAAGCACTGTCGGGTTGCGCCGCCACTTCCTTGGTTGGTTCAGTCATGGGTTTTCCTTCGGTCGGTTTTGTCTCAATGAATTCCACGGTAATTACGTCGGCGTCTTCGCCAAATTGGATGGTGCGCAACCCCTTGACCGCCGGTGGTTGCCCCCCAAGAAATCCCACATGGCGCAAATACCAGGAATCGGGTTTGGGGTTTCCTGCGGCACCGGGAGGGTAAAAACTGGCGGATACCTTTTTATAACGCCCATCCTGCACCGCCTGGGCAAAGGTTGGATCCACCTGGGTCAAAGTTGCCTCCAGGCCACCGTCTCGGACACTTAAGCCTTTGACCCAACCCCAGGCGGGATCATCGGTCGCGGGGTGTCCAATCACCACGGGGGCCTCATGGACTTCCGGGTGATAGCCTTGCGCGATGTGTGCAAGGTCGGTATCGGTAAACTCCAAAGTCTTGCCGTTCATCGCCGTATGGCGACCGGGACGGAAGATTTGGATGCTGATGGTGTCGGTTGGTGTGTTCATGGTCGGCATGATGACGGGTGCCGAAAAACGAAAACAGAGGGACGTATGTCCGTTACTTTGAGAGGGTCTTAAAACAAGGGACGAAAGGGTGATGACGCAAACGAATTTATGAGGGGTACAACCGGCGGCAGCAAACGTCCGAGTTAAACAGTTTAAATCGTCGCCTGTCGCGTTGGTTTACCAAACCCTTGCCCTAGGTAGGGTAGGCCATCAAGCGGGCGCAAATGGCCATTTTTTTGGATCAGACCGTTGCCCTTTCTGAAACATCAACTATGAACGTAGGAAGGTTCAAAGTTTGCGGTACACATCATGGTTAGCAATCCGCAGCAGGGTGTAACAATCCAGACCGCATTTTTTCAAAAGAATACGATGATTCTTCCCCGCCCGAATGGAGAACCGGTTTGAATAACCCGCCATCATTTCAAAATTCAACCCGGGGTGACTGGGGTTCTGAACAAACTGGCGCAAGGATTTTTCCACTCGTTTTAATATGTCGCTCCCGATTTTTTGAAGATCCCTTTCAAACTGGGGTGACACATGTAACTGAATGATCACTTGAACCTAGCAAAAAAACGAACCACGTCCTTCTCGGAAGTCAACACTTCCCCAGATCCGTCATCTTCGGCTTCGGCCTGCATCGCCATCAATCCAAACCGTGCGGAACGTAAACCATCGATGTACCGATCATTGGTTTTCAAAATATCCCCGAACATGGTCATCAACTGATATGCCTTTTCTGGATCGTTTCTGAACAAGATTTTTTTCTTTGACCGAACGGATTTTTCAAGGCGGGCCTTTTGCGCACCAACCTCGCGTTCCAAGTCTTCGCTGGCTTTGATCATGGCTTCAAAATCGAAGGATCCCCCCTGTTCCATCTCCTTTTGGATCAGGCTGGACAATCGTTGAATACCATCAAGCATGAGGTCCACATGTTCGTGAATCGATTGGACATGATGCTCCATTCGAGAATAAATCCAATTGTCCATTCCACGGAGCGTCTCGTCTTCCTCGGTTTGAAACAAAACGGGAGGCAAGGCATTTCTGGTATGAAAGTCGGTCCATTCCGTCGCCAATGTCGTCATGGGATACCTCCTGCCGCAAGATGATCATTTTATCCTCAGTCCACAATATACCACTAAAGCACCCAGGATGCGCCAGATTGTGGATGAACAGTTTAACCCGGACGTTTGCTGCACACCTTACCCTTCCAAAAGATGGTCGCGAATGACCTCCAAGGCGTATTCTTGATCCGCGTCGGAGACCCCCAGGAAGGGACGGGGGGGGATGAAAACCCGGTGGGCGGTCGGACCCGCTTCACCACCCAACTGGTGGATGGCTCCATAGACTGCGATGGTGCCAACCCGCAGCTCGTCACCTGCGACACGGTAGGCGATGGAATTGCGCAGATGGCGGCTGTCTCTCAGAACATGGTCACCGCCCCTGGGTTTTTTACCATTGAACTCGGAGATGCGTGCTTGCGTCGCCTCGGCCAGGGGTGCCCAAGCATTGCCATCAGGATCTTGTTCAGCATCGAAACGACTCTGGGTCGATTCAATCATATGCTCGCCGATCTCCTTCAAGGCTGGCCCCAGGGATCGTCCACGTTCCTGAAGATCCCGAAGCGCATTCTGCACCGCTTCCAACCCGTGTATCTCAAATTTGATTTGCGTTCCAGCCATGGGATGGTATCCTTGGATTGGGCTTGTCGAGCCGGGCCGCATCCCTTTGACTCGACCGGGCCGCCGCCCCATGCGGGGGGTGATGGCTTTTTGATTATCTTCCAAAGATCAGACTTCCAGTCCTCTGCTTTTGCACGTAAGCCCAACTCCTGACCGTCAAAGCAGTCCAGCTTTCCAGCACCCCTCGGCTTGCCTGTAGAACCAGGATATACCCCTTCCCAGACCCATCATCAATCCCCCGGATGAATCGGGTTCGCAACACCACCTTGCGACTCTCCTTGTGACGCATGAACTGCAACCAGACTTCAAAAGGTGATTCCACAGTTTGTGTCAGCCAGGGTAAAAACGGTGCCCTGTCTGGGTTCAAATGCTCTGCCAAAGCGGCAGCATTGAGTTCCACCGGATAGACGAACCCATCATTCGCTTCCAGACTGAATATTGCTTTTTCGCCACCAATAGCCTCCTTGATCAGGGATGCCATTTCCGTCGCGTCCGTTGCGGGCTTTCCACGGGGAATGCCTGTGCGAGCCACAGGAATCTTTTCCGGGCGGTCATAACTTTTCCAGTCGCCAGTAAGCAACGGTTCCCACTTAGATTCCTGTTCCTGCCATGCCTGCATGGCTTTGGCGGCCACCCGGTCTCCGTAAGCTGCCACCCCCACATTATAATCCCAGCCGGTATCCGCAGCGTTCTGCTCTGGTGCCTGATCCGGCCCGGTTCGCCCCATCCGCTTGAGATCCCTTTCTGCCAGAGTGATCACCCGGCATTTGCAACCAAACCCGTTGGGGGGATAATTGGCTTGCCACCAGGAGTCGCTCGCGAGCAAGATCATCCCGTCTCGTGCTTTATGTGCCGGGCGTGGATGGGATGACCCGGAATGTTTGTATTGCCAATACGGGCGACGCTTGAGCAACTCCGGGTCGGTCATCTGCTTATACCGGCCCGCAGCATACGCGGTGCGAATATTAGTCTCAAAAATCAGGCGACTGCGCCAGTTGCGTGTCCCTTTATAATCCCATCCGTATTCTGCCACTGCCTGATCGAAACGCTTGCGGAAGTCCTGAAGCGTGATCCCTTCCGTCATTGCCGCATCAACCGCCGTATGCAGATCGGCGAGAAGATCATCGCGCATCGCCCCCGCCGAAACAAACGCTTTGGCGTGCATTTCACCTTTCAAATCATCCCATTTTTCCGTGGGAAGATTGACCTTGTCGCGGAAAAAATCAATCGCTTCATTGAATGGCAGACCACCCCAGACCGCTTGAGGATCGGCAAACTGATGGCTTGAAAGCCAATCATTCACAACCTTTTCCCGGTCTTCATCCAACACCTCGCTACGTCCTCTCAGGTTGGCCTCAAGGCAAGCCTGTTGCGTCAAGCGAGTGAGTGGCGTGATCCCCATTTTTCTAATCAGGCCGGGCAAGCGGTCTTTAAAATCGGCCAGCGTTGCCACCTGGTCAAGCGTGGCGATCACAGGGGCCAACATTTCTTCAAGGACAGGATTCAACCGAGCCAGCGTTTGTTCGATAAGCGGCAGCACCGTGTCGTCTTCATCGTAGACCTCGGTGAAGTTTTGCGTCTCTTTGGATGGAATGGGTGTGGCTGCTGGTGCTGTCGCCGCTTCCCAGCCCTCCCCATAAGTCTCCTTGATATACGCCAAGGATGGCCGAAACCCCATATCAAAAACCACCTTATCCCGGTTGGCTCGCTGAACCAGGTCTTCCGGTTCGTCCACCACGCGCCACACCTGGGGGACGGCGGCACCGGGAAAATTCCACTCCGTCAGCCAACGACCAACCGACTGCGAGAACGAATGGCACACCAGATCGGCATCGCTCTGGACCACTTCGTTTCTGACCGATTTTTGTACCTCACCCTTGTATTGCCCCCCGGCGACGTCGGTCGTCATGGTTTGCGAAAGAACCACCTTGGAGATGGCATCATTCATTCGGTCCGTCATGTCGGTAAAACTGACTTGGCCCGTAGATCCAGCCATGAGCAGTTCCACCTGCATCCCCTCCGGGATGATGATGGCCCCCTTGGCGTGTACCGACTGCACCGCCTTGTGCAGTTGTTTTTTTTCTGCCTCTGTGGCGGCTTTTGGGAATACCCCCTTGACCGTCGGGGCACCAAACCGATCCAACGCCACACTCCAGCTTTTGATGGCGGCCCGCTTGAAATAGACCGGCCAATAAAGGGCATGTGCCAACCCCAGCCCATAAGGCTCATCATTGTTGTCGGCACCGGCGGTAAAATGCCAAAACTTGCGCTCCGGTAAGGGCATCCCAACCATGGGATCATCGGTCGTTATGAGACGCGGGCGTCCATCCATGCCAAAGCGAAACCGCCGCTGTTTGCGCACCTTGATCGCCTCCAGAGCAATCTTGGCTCCATCGCGCCCCCAAAGGCATTCGGCGATGGCAAATCCATAAAATACCCCATAGAGCATCCGGTCGGTGATCCAGTCAAACTGGATATGGTCCAAGGTCTCACGCAGATAATCCGCCGCCATTTGACTCGCCTTGTCCGAAGCACCAGGATCCACCGTCCACTCCCGACTGACCACCGCCAATCGCCGTTGCTGAAACGTGGAGGCCACCTGGTCATCTTGGAGGATCAACTCATACTGTGCATAATCTCCACGCCCCCGGGCCTGAAGCACCGTATCCTGGGGCGACAAAGGCATCATGGGGTCGATATATCCGCGGGTGATATCCTTGCCCGATTCCAGGGTGGCAATTTCCACCATGCTGGCCGTTTCTGGTAGGTCCTGTTCACTCATGAGAGAATCCCTCAAAATCCGGTAAAATCACGCGCCTGTCCCGATGCACCCCAATCCTCATCCGTCTCAAAAGCCGATTGCGGTTCCATATCCCACCCCGCAAGATTCGCCGCCGGACGCCCCAGATCCACTGCCTGAAATTCAATCTTCACCGGATTCATCCAGGTTGCAGCATAATGGGCCAGGGCAAGTGCAATGGCCGAATCGGCATGACGCCAACCCCCGTCGGTCCCCTTGCTACGCCCCCCGGACTTGGGGATTCTGGCGACACCTTCCTCCATCTGGAGGGTGGCAAGATCGGCCATGACATCGGCATGTTTGGGGATCAACAGGGTCCGTTCTTCCAAGGCCGCCTTGAGTGGCGGCATGTGTTCCCGATACCAACCATTGTTCAATTGAACTTGTTCGACGATGGTGGAGCCGTACTTAGACCGTGCCGCATCCGCGAGGGTGATGCCACTCCCGGTCGCATCCATCGCCCCCGCCCGAAAACGAGGTAGGCGGGCCAGGATGGTGAGCAAAATGGTTTTTTGTACTTCGTGCGGGGTCTCGCGCAGCTCCACGGTGAACCGGGTCACGAGGGTCATGTTGGCTTGCTTTTGCAATACCCAGATCACCGACAAGTCCCCCTTACGCCCAAAATCCTGGCCAAAATAGGATTCCAGGTTGGGATCCAAAGCGGCGAGCGGTTCTTCCAGATGGACCATGCACCACAACCGGGTGGCCGCCCGCTGTTCAGACTCCGGCTTTTCGACAAAATCATCCGGGAGTGCCAGCCGGATCACCGGCGGTCCATCGATCATACACCCAGCGATAATGATCCGCGTCAGCCAGTTGCCGGACCCTTCCCTGGGGATACAATCAAGTTCCTCTGCCGCATTGTCCTTGTAGATGGTGCGGATCTCCGTCACCCAGGCCGATTCCGCTAGGGTGGTCCAATCGCTCCCGTTGTGCGCACAGATCCGCCGATAGAGACCCTGTTCCACCGCCTCATTGAAGGGGATCCGGTGCAGGCTGTAACCCCTTTTCCCCGCACGAACCTCCTCGATCAATTCATTGAACGCATTATGGTTGCCGTTATGGGTGGAGATGATACGAACCCGCCCCCCCCAGATGGTCAACGCCATGGCCGCTTTGATCAATCCCGGCAGATCATCATGGAACGCCGCCTCGTCGATCACCACCACCCCTTGCTTGCCGCGTAGGTTGGATGGACGGGACGACAGGGCCGTGACGCGATAGCCCGATTGAAAGCGGATCACATAGGTCAAAATCTCCCGCTCGCCATCCTCATCCTTGAAGACCTCCTCTTCCACTTTGACCGCCACCCGGTGATAAATCTTGGCCCAGTTGGCGGCATCGCGGATGAATTCCTGGGCCATATCTTTGTTATAGCCCACATACCACACATCCATGCCGCCCGCTTGTTTGACCGAAGCCGCCGTCAACGCCGCATCCGCCGCTTCGCACCAAGAGAGTCCCACACGGCGGCTCTTCTCGCACACCTTGACTTTGGATGGATCCGCCATCCAAGCTTTTTGGTAAGGGAGCAATATCTCTTGCGGGGTGTTCGTCACTGCGTCATCGCCTCACGGATCGCGGCGGCGACATCGGTTGACAGCCCTTGGGACTGGATGACCCGATCCATTTTTTCACTGGTTTCATTCAAGATTTGGGCGCGTATTTTGTTGGCCGTATCCACCATAGAACGGCGCGTTGCCGAAAGATCCCGCACAGCAGCGGCAAGACTCTTGACATCATTGACGCTGATGGCTTGATCGCCGTCCATGGCCTGACGGGCTATGTATACGGCATGCGCCTCCAGCAGTTGCATGGCCAACAGGGCCATTTCGCTTTCCGGCTCATCCCTGACGCTTTTAGCCCAGGTTGACGCCATCTCATTGGCCAATCGCAAATGAATCATCTGTTGATCAAAATCTTGTTTATAGCGACCGATGGCCGATTTGGATGGGGGTGTGGTACCAAGATTTTGCAGACTGGAGCGGATTTCATGAATGGGAACCCCCGACTCCAGCAGTCGGTCAAGCTCCTTTTTAATCTCAGGCGGTAGTCGCTTGATGGTGGATGGCCGACTCATAGGGGTAGCGGGGTCCGTACACCCGGATACCGGGTGGTGCCATCGGCAGCATCCTGTCCCTGGCGGGTGATTTTCGCGATGGCCAGACCGCCCGGTTTATCCAACTGGATCAACCCCTGCTCATCCAACCAAGCCAGTTCTCCCACCAACACATCCCAGCCGGTGGGGCATCCCATGCCAATGAGGTGATCACGGATGATCACCTCATTGGCGGTAAACTGCGGCACCTTCGAGAGCAGTTGCAATATCAACCCCCGGCGCTCTTCCCGAATCACCTGATTGGCGCTCATCACTTGTCCCCTTCGGGCATGTGCGCCCGAAACAACATGTTGAGTTGACGATCCGACCGTGCCAGCAGTTCTTTGATCCCTTCCAAGGAGACGCCAACGGCTTTGATGTCACCAGCCGCCGTGTTGACCTTGCAGGATAATTCTTGGAATTCTCGCCCCCCTGGGATCGTCTGCATCTTGGCTTCGATGGTATCGATCTTGTGGTCATGGTCACACAACCGTTCGACCAACTCTTCCTGGAATATTTTAAGCTCGTCCTTGGTGACGAACATCTTGCGCATGGACCATGCAAGCCACAGGAAAACCCCTTGAATCACCGCCCCAAAGATCGGCCACCATTTTAGAAAGAGTTCGGCACTCACGGTCAAATCTCTTTTGGGGCACTGAGTCGGATTGGCCGTTCCGCTTTAACCCGGCCATACAGCACCATAGCAACTCCCGTCAGATCCGCTGCGGAATTGGCAAGTTCCGTCAAACTCCCAGGATCGACCTCCAACCCCAAGGACGGCGCAAACCGGGAGAGAATCAGAATCACCGCTCCCCAGATGGTACGGCTTTGATACCAATGTTTCTCCTCCATGATTATCCCTCCAAAAGTTTCATGGCCGCCCCATGAACCGCAAAGCAGCGTCGATACCAGCCGAACAAAAACTTGGCCGAGGTTGGGTTTTTAATGACGATGTTGGCGTAATGTGCCGCACGACGGGCCATGAACGCCTGCACCACGTCTACCGGGTTTTTATTCTCGATAGCCTGGAGTGTCCCCAGACCAATCACCCCATCCGCTGCCGCCCCACAACTCTCCTGGAGCATCCGGGACGCCTTGGAGACCCCGCAATTGACGGCGGTATCGAACACCGCCAGGGCAATCGCCGGTGGCAGACTGTCTCCCTGGATCTTCCGCCAGTAGTCCTGCTCATAGATGTCCGCCGCCGCATCTCGGGTCAAATGGGCGATATCCACCGTGGGATATTGGCGTTTGGAGATCCCAAAGTTGGTTTCACCACCAGGATCTTTGGGGTCATTGACGTAGCCACCCTCATGCAAAAGCACATGGGCGAGACAATTCTTGAATGTTTGTTGGGGTGTGTTTTTCATGCCCGCCATCATCGGGGGGGGGGGAAGGGGTGGGCAGTCGGACGTATGTCCGTTATTCCTCGAAGAGCGATAGCTGCCGCAAATCGGGTTTGGGCCGACCTTGCCCAGGGGAAGGGGATGGACTGTTTAAGATACGCCGTACATGGCGGCTGGTAATGCGATATTCCAGCGCAATTTCTTTTTCGCTCTGGCCCGCATCATAACCGCGAATCATCTCCTGGTTACGGACGCAGCGGACAGCATGATCCGCCTTGGGGACATACAACCGATCACCCCCCCAGTGAGCAACCAATTCCCGTGCCGCTTCCAAGCCGACAAGGCTGGCCAGACGATGTTCCGGCCCGACCTTCCTGGGAATATCAATCTCGATCCCACCGAACTCCTGAATCAGTGCCAGTGCCGCCGTCGTGCCGATCACCTCGACCAAACGGATGGCCGTTTCCGGTAACCAACACCGTTCCATATCTTCGACGGTCAATGGGATGCGCGGGGCCGTCATTCGATGAATCCTTGCACCTTTTCCCGCTTGCACTGCACGATCAACGCCGTCACCACCTTGTGCAGTTGGCTCGAGGTCAGATGTTCCACAAAGATTTCCACGTTCTCTTCGCCTCGGAAAAACATTGCCTTGGCAATACCGTCCGCATAACGCAAAAAGGTCTTTCCTTCTCCTAGCCGCCCCAGGAGATCAGACAGTTTAATGATTTTGTTGATCATCGGTTTACGATCTTCGCTGGGTTGGGGTCGCCCCTGCCAACCCTTGCCGCTGGACAATGCCCCCACCTTGGCACAGTGCGCCAAAAGATCCCGGACATCCTCCGGGTTCAGATCCTTGGCCGACTGGACCCCGTAGCGATCCCGCAACATGCAGCGATAGTCATCGTCATCCAACCCCATCGCCTTCCGGGCAATGTGAATCCTGGCTAATTCTGTTTTTGTAGGCACGTCCGAATAACTCGCTTTTGGATTTGATTTCCGCCGCTTCTTCGGGGGTGACCGCCTGACTCCAATCAAATTCTTTCGGCACCCCGGTATCCGCGACCACCCGGTTGACCCGACTTATTTCCACACCGTGTTCCCGCTGGGCATCCGCCTTGTCCGCCAACTCATAAGCGATGGTGATCAGGTAGCCGTGCCCCTTGAGGGGTCGTTTGACTTTCGATGTCTGCGCCAGCATGGTCGCCAGTGCCTCCGCCCATATCGCAGGTGAACAGGGCCGCGCCACCCTATGGGTATGTGCCACCGTCCCTTTGGCGATCAGCGCACCCAGCTCCGTCACCACCTTGTGCGCATTCTCCCAGGAGAGTCCTTGGTCGGATGCGGGGCGGAATAAAGCCAGGTAATGGGGGACATGGCGCACAACCTCACCCGGCAATTGGGCAATAGCTGCCAGGGCACCCCTGGCAGCCACATTGCCACTCCATGCCTCCAGGCTGGCAACCGCCTGACAGCAGGGACAGATCAGACGCATGATTGCGACATTCCCGCATCAGGGAACGGGAGACTGAGATTACCCATCTTTTCATAATTGCGACGAAACTCGTCGTTAAACGCCACTTTCCATGCGCCACCACGTTCATTGGCTATTTCCCGCAACGCATCCAATTGTGCTTTCTCCTCCATCTCTAATCGAAGGCTGTCAGCCATCATATAAAACCAACTCGCGTCTCTAAGTCTCTTCTTGAATTCTTCCAGCGATAAGGTTTTGCTCATAACGAATCTCCATGGAGGCTCAACGCACGAGACAACACATCGCTCATCACATGCAGCAGACTATAATCACCCACCTTCACCCCATCTTCGCATTCCTGGGCCACGGCCTCGGCCAGATCGCCCACCGGTATCGTCTGTAACAGACAGGCTACCGCATCGCCATTCCCCTCCGTCAACTGACAGACAGCGTGTTCGACCACACTTCCGATACGATCTTGATTCATTGGTAATTCCTCCATCTTCTTGATATCTCCTTTTTCCGAGGCGATTTCATAAAGCCCGATACCCATCGATGTACCCAGTCGGGATCAAGGCCAAGTATCAGACATACCCAGCGGAATGACCCTTCCTCGTCCTCTTGAGACAAAAACCACTCTTTGGCATTTTCCCGATTCCGAGAGACTTCTCGCCGATTGCAATCTCGCACCATACTCACGTCATCTCGCGCTACATCCTTGATCGCCACCCACAGGACATTCACCCACAACATCCTTTCCGGGTCGTCATCAACCATTTCATCTACCTGCATCACTGCGCCCTTTCAAACTCGCACGCGCCACCATCCGATCTGCCGTCAGACCTCCATCATTGAACGCTAATCGGATGCAGCCCCAAAAAAAACCCAATATCGTTGCCAACAGCATCACTGGAAATACCGCCAGCGGGACAGGACCCCCCGCCAGCGAAGGAACTTTCGACTCGCCATTATCCATGACTCACCCCCTCTTCCTTGACCTCGAACCAAAACGTATCCTTCTCCTCCCGAACGGCATGGACCAGGGCCAACTTGTCATCCGTCCAGTCCCGCATAGCATCCTTGTTGACCTTCTCCGTCACCTTGATCGCCTCAGGGAACTTGTGCGTTTTAAGGGCTTCCAGGACATCCGCCAATTTCTTGCCCGCAGCGGCTTTGATCTCGGCGGACTTGCGAAATCCAAGGACACCAAAAACCAGATTGATCGTCCGTTTTGCTGCAAAAACATTGTCCCTTTGAAGCTCGCCAAAGACTGCCAACCCCTCGGACAAAACCTTATATCGATCCCGGAGCGGTGCCGCCAAATTCGCCGCCTCATCCTTATGCCGATCAATGGCATCGTTCATACTCGTCTCAATATCTTCGAGTCGGCGTTGCAAGTCGCCGATCTCCGCCAACACCCGATCCGCATCATCCAGATTTTGGATCACGATGGTTGGTTTTGGTTTGATTCTTCTGTTTGTCAGTGCCAGTTTCACTTACAGTCCCCTATTCTATGGATATAAGATGCTTCACTACCGCCCGCTCCACCCAATCAATCCGACCCGTATATTTCCCAGACAAAACCTGGCTGATAACGCTTTTGCTGTAACCAATCTGTGCCGCAACCCGTCCTTGACCTTCCGAATCACACCGTTCCGCCAGCTTCAATATCCAATCCGGCAATGGCACCATAGTGCGCCGTACCAGTTTGACGTTGGGACCAGGCACGAGATATCTTTTTCCGGTGTTCGGATCAAACACTGACCTGTCCCGCAGGATCCGCATAGGCTTGGGTCCGGTCCATTTGCGCAGGGTATGACGACGAGCCGCTTTTCCCGGTCTACTGGCCGACACCAGTACCAGAATCCCGACGTGCGCCAGATGGCTGATATAGCTTTTGGCATCGTTCACCGGCACCGCCGTCACAAAGGCCAGATCAAGTGCCGAAAAATCTCGCATCCCCTCCATGGCCAGCCACATTTTCTCCCGGTTGGACGTAGGAACCGGCTCACCGCTTTTGCGTAACCGCGGACTCTCGACACCGTTGTCGCGGATCAACTGATAACGCCTCCCGGTCTTTGTCAGAAATCCACCGCGAATCAAACGTGACACATAACTACGCACCATTTCGCGATGCACCGTGATGTCATCCGCCAAATCCTGGAACCGCCACGTCTTTAATAGGCCAAACTCCCGGACTTTGGCCCAAATCCTCTCCTCGGGTTCTATGACCATTGACGCTCTCCGGCTCATCCCACCCTCCGAATCGCCTTTTTAGGTTCTGCCGGTTTTTCATCACGCCATGCGTCAAGCCCGATCTCCCGTAACCCCATGGCCAACGCTTTCTCCCGGACGTTTTCCAGATCGATGACAATCCGGCGTGTACACCCAGCATGGCTCCGATGGATTTCCTCCAATAAATCATCCCCAACCATCACCCCCCGTGCATAGAAATCCCGCAATACCCGCGCATCATCCATATCCAACGGGTTGGCCTCCACCCAGCGCAGAATCCGGTTGTCGATGCGTTCAAAATGCTTTTTCAACTCCAACGGCAATGCCGGTTCACCGATCAGCACAATCGTCCCCTGATCACGGCTTTTCTTGTAGATATCGAGCAGGATTTCCAGGAAACCCTTCCTGGCCGGGTGATGCGCATCATCGATGATCAACGGTCGCCGTGAGGCCGCCAATTGCTCGCCAATCTGGCCTTTAAGTTCCCGTATGGTTTTGGTGGGTGTCAGCCCCATCTTTTCCGCAATATCCAGCAACAACTCTTTGCGGGAACACGTAGAATCTGCCTCGACATGGTAGGCGCGAAACTGCACGGTCAAAAAAAGTGCCGCCGTCGTCTTGCCAAACCCCGAATGGCCATGGAAACAAACAAGCCCTGGAAGGTGCGATGGACGATTTAAGGCGTGTTCCACCGCCTCGGTAATGGATGCCACGTTTTTCAACATCGCAGCACTATTGACTTGGGTTGTTCTTTTGGACATAATCGCTCCTTGATCGTGCATCTGCTGGTTAAACCCTGGTGTCGCACAACATCAGGGTTTTTTATTGGCCCACGGCCACCTTGTAATTTGCAATCCGCTTTTGGCTGCGATATTCCGCCGACTGGGTATAGAGATCCAACCAGTCAAGATCGTGATCCGACACCACTTCCCCGGCATCAATGCTTTCCTCGATAGTCACCGCCCGCCGGTAACGATCCGCCGCCGTCTCCACCGGTGCCGTCACCTTGGGCTCGGTGTACCGTTTTGCCACCGCATCCAACCGGGCTTTCTCCTCCGCACTCCGTTCCTGGATGGGTTTGCTTGGAATGAACGGCGTCACGATCTGAGGAATCCCAGGGGTTAGCCGAACTTCCGAACGCTCAAAACTCGGCACCAGTGCCGCAACCTCTTGTGGAGTCATCGTGACCGCTGCCTTGGCCATCTCTTTACTGGCTTTCCTGAATTTTGCGCGGGTGCGATTATGCTCTTGCGCCGCTTCGACATCATCAAACCCGGCATCCTCAATGCAAGCCGCCTCCACAATGAACACGTTATCCAGGCGATAGACACTCAACGGTTTTTTTAATGCCTGCGGGTCAAACCGGACGGTCAGTTTCTCTCCCCGATATCCCCGCAGGGCGGCATCCCAATAGCGGTTTCCCATCAATGTGATCTCGCCATTCTTGCGGCTGGCCGTCACCCCTTCGGCAGCCATCAACCACAGGCGTCTTTGAGAAGGGGATGCCCGACGCACCTGGGCCTTGGTGTAGGACTCTGCAAAAGTTTCATCAAAGGATCGACCGTTACAGGTCTCGGTGCGTCGCCCTGACCGCGCGTTATGCTCCCGGATCTCCGAAGCAACCACATCCAAGAACACATCCAAATCCACCGCCCTTTCGCCATAATTTTCCGGCTTATTTTCCGGTGAATTCCCCGTCCACGCCCCGGCAAAGGCGGGATGTTTGGCATGTGTACCGCAAAAATCCCGGAACGCCCGCTCGATAGGCTTGGATTGGCCCGAATAGGGGGTTGTCCAATGCACTTCCACCCCCAGCGTTTTCAGGATTCCGACGGGATCATCCTCTTTGATTTTGTAGCGGTAGCGGTTGGCCACCCCACCCGTCATCCATTTGCTGGCAAACGCCCGCCCGTTATCCATATACATCGCTTCGGGGATACCCCAATTTTCCACCACATCCCCAAAAGCCAGCCGGAACGCCTCGCGGTTTTCCGTTTTATCCACCCGCCAGCCCAAGAATTTCCCCGAAAACACATCCCGGATTGCCACCATGCACGGACGCATGGTTTCGCCATCTGGCCAGCGCACCCAATCGTCCCACCGATGACCATCGACATCGTTCGCCATCATGGCCGCCAAATGCAGTTTGCTGCGCCGCTGCGCTGGATAAAGGTTGTCCAACTCCTCTTCACCCTCGCGGCACAACACCCGCGCCTCGATGGGGATTCCCCGGGCTATGTTTCTGAGAAGTGTTTTCAACGATGGGAGTTTCCAATCCTTCTCCCTGCCGATCCGCTTCAACCGCCGGTAGCAGGACTCCGCCGAAGGGCGTTCCAAGCGCAGATAGTCCGCCTTGAAGATTTCCCACGCTTCATCGCTGCATTCCGCCCTCCCCATAGATCCGATTCGACCATCCACCAGATGCACCAACCAATCATCCCGACGCTTGCCCCGCACCTTAGCCCGCCATTTGTAGACCGATGATTTAGAAGTTTTCAGTTCTTCAGCCACCCTGCCATAGGCAAAGTCCGCCTCATGTCCTGCCTTAATCATCGCCTCCACCGACAAGAGTGCCGCCAACCGCTTCTTAGCCACTTCCTTGCGCCGTTCCGGCAACCGCTCATACCCTTCCCATAACTCTTCCCGGCGCGTCTCTTTGTCCGGCTCCTCCATCTTGCTCGCCTTGACCTGCTCCTTCAGCCACGCAGCCATCGCCCAGGGGGGGGAGGAGGGTGTAGTGGTATTCATAACCGCCACCCTTTCCCTGTCGTTTACGCCATTTGATGTTTTCCCATTCAGGGCGACGCCAACCGGAATCTATGGCAGTCCTGGCAAAACTCCCTCTGTGCGCCGGAAATCCATACTTTCCATAAAGATCAGCGGCAAATATCCACTCCGAAACATTCACCGGCAGGCCGTATTCAGTGAGGTTGGACATCACGGCACCTCTTTTTCACCTTTGAGATGGTCCAGGAGGTTGTTTTCATTGAGATAGCTGATGAATTTATTTCGCGCCGTGACTGGTGCTTCACCCCACAGCCTCATCAAAGCCCAAAACCGTTTGTCCGCATCGGCCATCGCAGAGACAGGTTCTCCCTTGCCGATGATCCGGTTAAGAGCCAAAGCCACCCCGCCCGGTTTCTCCATGTGCGTCACCGAGGCCATCAGGTTCAACACCTTCGCTTGAATTTCTGGCTCCTGCCGAGACAGCATCTCCAAATCCTTACCCGACCGCGCCAACCATGTCCCTGCGATGGCGGCTTTGGATTCGGGGGATAGATCCCGATGTAGACGGATGGATCGTTCGATTGTTCTGCGGTTAAGATTGAGTTTTTCGGCGGTTGATTCTGCAAACGACATGATGCCGTTTGCAGAACTATCTGTATTATCAGTTTTTTCTGATCTGTGATGTTTAGCAATTGCCCCAGCGACACCCGCTTTGGTTTGTGGATACATCTTTTCGTAAATTTTCTTTCTTTCGGCCAAAAACGTTGATCGATCAAAAGGGGTCAACTCATAACGGATCAGGTTTTCATCCACCTCCATCAACCGCGCTTCCAGATCCGAACATTCCGTCACCACACACGGGACCGATTCCATTCCGATCTTCCGGCAAGCGGCAAGACGATGCGCCCCGGAGATGAGAATAAACCTGTCCTTGGCGAGCGGTTGTTGACGAACCTGGATGGGTTGTTGCAACCCGTTGGCTTGGATCGAGGTCACCAGACCCTCAACAATATCCCTGTCCACTTCTCGCAAACGGTCGATTTCAACAATATTCTCAACGGTAATTTCTTGGACGATCATGGTTTTGCCTTTTCTGCTCGATGTTTTAAATACAAAAAAAATCAAATTTGGTGGAGGGGCTTACCCTTTGTTATGATCAAGGTTCACCACAAACCATCAACAAACAAAGGTGCCCTCCATGAAAAACAAAATTACTGTGTTTTTATTTAATTACAACGACATCCAGGACCATGCCAGCGACATTGCCGTGGATCTTTCATTCTCAAGGATATTGGGCAGTAACCTTTCACCCAGACAAGGAACCTGATCCATGTCCTTAGCAAGCTACGCCTCAGCAGCACTCGGATTCTCGGAAGAACTTGCGGATTCCCTCTCGGAGAGAGAAATACAAACTCTGAGGGCGCATTTCTCCGAAAAAATGCCGCGCTTGAACTGGGATGTATGGAAACTTCAGAACAAAGTTGAGATAGCAGCCTTTGTCGCCGCCTCGCCTTCTGAACGTAAGAAGCGAAAAGCATGGAATCATCCGCCAGAGAAAAAACTTCTGCTGACACTTGCGGCTTATCAACATTGTCGTGAAGGCTATCTGCTTCTTTCTTTTGCGGATCGTCTTGTTGATCTTGCCGGGCTAACCAATCGCATCGTGGCGAGTCAGGCCGGATTGCAATGTCGGCAACTTCTGGGGAAGTTGTACCAAGACGAGGAACTTGAATGGCCATATGATGATTCCCCTTTTCTTGAGGATGATGAAGACGGTTAACCATGTGCATACTCTGCATCATTCTTTGGATTGGTCCGGGGAACCATTCCCCGGACCACAACTCCCAAGGTGAAATGCCCTTCAATGGGCCAACCGAGGGTTATCATAGTCTTCCTGAGATTCACCCCTGGCCTTCACACAAGCCTCCATCACTTGCTCTAGCGCGATAGCCAAGGCACCGGTAGACGGGGTATCTGCCATGATGCGGGCAAGTGCCGCAGGATCTAAGCAAGTTTCCAAATCATGTTTACGCGCATCTTCGTGAAGATCGAATTCATAAACGGCTTTCATCACCGCATCACAAGCGGCAAACAAATCGGGAGCGGCCAGGACGAGGTGTTTAAAAGCTTCATCGGTAAATGCGCAGTACGCTACCTCTTTCCCGTCCCTGGTGATTGTGTATATTCCTTGAAATACACGGTTCTCGATCCCCGGTTTTGAAGGTTCAAAACTAACACTCATGACATATCTCCAATCTTCTGGGTTATTTACCGTTCAACGCCTTTGCGACAGTTCGTATACTGATCCCATGTCTACGCGCCAAGTCGTTCACCGTCATTCCGGTACTGTAATCTTTGATAATCGCCTGGTTGCGCGAAAAAATCCTGGCGGCGTTATTCATGGGGATGTACATCTGGTTGCCACCAAAGCGCGTACAAAACTTTTTAGCGACCTCATTCCCCAGAAACGTCACCAAGTCGTGCTTACCGTGAAGATTCTCTGGACGGGGGACGCAAACCTTTTGGCCGGAATATCGGGTCAAGAGCAATGGCAGACCCTTTTTGCCGATGACCGATTCAATTTCCCGGATGACTGCTGACATGGCCGTTTCCTTATAAGTCCCATGTTGTTGTTTATTTCGTCGTCACCTGCTTGCGCAGTTCGCGGTTCTTTTTTCGCAACATTTTAATTGCAAGTTCACCCTCTGCCATTTCCAGGATCTTTGCCCGATATGTCGTAATCATAACGCCTCCCAACGGTCCCCCCATGGCGTTGATAGGTTCCAGGCTGGCAGTCACTTGGCAAAACAGTACAAAGGCTTCAAAGTTTGGCTTGTGCCGCTCATTGGGGTTGAGCCATTTATCCAGGGTGGTGAGGGTCAGGGTTTTGGAGTTGCCCGAGGTGATGTTGATGTTCAACTGGGCAGCCACCTCATTCATCCGGTCCACGATTTGTTCACGGGACAATCCACACTCTTTGGCTGCATGATTCATCGCCTGACTGATGGCGAATCCAACCTGTCCCAGACCCACGGTAAACAGGTTCCGGCTGTTGATCAGGTCTCTTTCGGTAACATGTTTCAGCATGTCTGAATCAATCCTTGGGTAGATATTGAAGACTGACACCGTTATTGTGGTATCCTGCAATCGTTGGTTAGGCGATGCGACGCCGACGTGAGAGAGGACTTACCAGCGGTTTTCCTTTTTCATTGTAACGCTCTGGCCAGATAACCTCGGGTGCGACACCGATTGCGTCGGCAATGATGCGCTCAACTCGCGGCCATGGTTCGCGCAGGGCGTTTGAACAGGCGGTACGGAATAGTCCATGCTTCTCACTAAGTTCGGCCATGTTCCACCCAGCCTCTTCAAGTAGGTATTTGATTTTGGCTCTTGTGTAGACTTTCCCGGTCATTTTCATTTGGCCCTTTTTTTTGCTTGGTGATTGTGCATGAACGGAAGAATACACATTATTATCGTCAGTAACAAAGAAAAAAAAGTGTGCGACCCTTAAAAATCGTCAATAAACTCCTTTAATATAGTGTAAACCTATGAATATAAAGATAATATATTTTGAATTTGTCGATAATTTTAAGAGGTGCTTTTCGGCACCACTTAAGGCAGGAGGCGTCGCATGAAAGACAGGTTACTCCAAGTCAGAAAACACTTGGGGGAGACCCAACGCGGCGTATCCCAGCGTCTTGCGCTAGGAGCTAATTCTTGGCAGGTCTATGAACAAGGGAAAAGCGAACCGGGTTCTGACTTGCTCAGAAAGCTTGCTAATCTTGGTTTTGATGTGAATTGGATTCTGACTGGAGAAGGTTCCATGCTACGTAATCAGCCCGCGCCGACCGATCCGCACGTCAAAGACTCGGCGTACTGCATGACATCCTCCGATGTTGCGATAGTTGTCTACGAAATGAGCCAACTGATCAAAACCAGGAGGATGACGGTGGATGATCCAATGAAATTAGCTATTCTAATTCAGGCAGTTACAGAGAAAGGACTGGAAAAACTTTCAGATCCAAACAAACCGGATCACCATAAAACAATGGCGGACGTAATTAACCGGGAGGAAATCAAGAACATCCTAAGATTACCATGACTTCCAAAGTGATCCACCCTAGTTTCCGGCATTTGCATTGCGTTTCTCTTCGATAGGCTCTTCACTTCCTACCGAAATGGAGTAATCACATGATCGGAAACAAGAAAGCGTTGCAGAATGTTGCAGTAGATGTTGCCCATTTGTCCTCAGAAGGGCGACAACCAACCCGGAGAAAACCCATAATAATCACGGTTTTTCTGATATTTTCCGTGATAAGTTGCGGTATTTTCTGGGTTTGGCATCAATCCCAACCCATCACCACCCAGGAGATAGTGAACCTCAACGCCTTAATTGACCGCGCCGCCAAATCCCGCCATCTTCCACCCCAACGCATCAGCGCCGATTTTTGGAGACAGTTCGAGATTCGCGCAACCGCCAACCTGACCCGCAGCCAGCACGACGCCGCCCAGGCCTACCTCATCAGGCTTGCGCAGTAAAAAAAAGAGGGGCCAAAAGCCCCTCTCCACCACCCGAATGTTTTTCACCATCCATTTCAAGCCTCAGAAAGTCCCGCCTCGACCAGGCCAGTCCAAAGTAAGCGCCGAACAAACCCCGTTCTCAAGGCGACTTGCTTTTTTCCGAATTTTTTTGAACGTTCCAGGGGAGAAGTGCCTCAAAATCGTCAACTGTGACTGCGTTTGGGATCTCGCTGAAGACTTTTCGGAGGTAGGCGTAGGGTTCCAGACCGGAGGCTTTGGCAG
>PEAO01000120.1 GCA_002753615.1 Magnetococcales bacterium DCbin2 | reverse complement strand
CAAAAACAAAATCAAAACCCTGGGGGCAATCCCCCAGACCCCTTTTTTCTTTTAATAATTTTCTAGGGTGCGTCTCAAGTTATCGGATACCAACACGGCCTAATGTCAAGGGATTCCAAATGCAATTGCCCTGTACGATTGTGTTCATGGCGTTGAATTTCTGGTAAGCTTTATGGAGTCAGGGGAGTTATCCTGGTTAGGGCTGTTTGAGCTGTTTTGTGACGGGGGTGCCGGGCTTGGTTGCTCTTGACACGGCGGGCTTTGTTGTGGCTTTTGAAACCTCTCCCTGCGATGGGGTTGGACTGGCTGTGGGTGCGGCAGGTTTCGGTTTGGTGATGGCGGATGCGGGGGGATTTCCTGGGGTGGCAGGTGGTTTGGCGGGTTTGGTTGTTGCTGCGGAGGAGGGGACAGGTACCTGTGGGGTGGAACGTGTGGTTCTTGGGGCGTTCTTGGGGGTGACAGGCAAGGCTGGCGGCGTCGGAATGGAGGTGGGTATTTGCGGGTTTTTTTTTCCTACGTGTTTAAAATAGGATAGAATGGCCATTGCACCATGGAAAAGGGCAATCCCCAGGAAGAGTGCCGCCCACTTATAATCATGATGCTCCAACCCAACCGTGGCATTGGTTCTCAGAATAGGAGACATGAAAAGAATATTGATCACATTGATCCCGGAGATGGCCATGGCGACACGATACAGGCGGGGGGGAAGAAAAAGGGTCAGGGTGCCCGGGATCAGCGTCAGGTAGCCTCCTAACACGGGGATGAAGATCAGCACCAGGGAGAGAACCACAAGCAGAACGGAAAGGGCGACCATGGATGGACTCTTAAAGATTGGAATGAATGTCGTTTAGGCGCAACTCTTCGAGTGTATCGTCATGTGCGCGATTGTAGTTGGAAAATGGGGAGGATGACAAAGGAATGCAGTTACGCAGCGAACACAACCAATCCGAGAGTTCCATGCGCATGGTGGAATTTTGTCATGTATTGCTCGATAGGCTTCCTGAAGGGGTCTTCGTCCATGCGGAAGGTTCCATCGTCTATGCCAATGGGATTGCCGCAAAAATCATTGGGGCGCGCGAACCCATGGAGCTTTTTGGCGAACCTCTCACGACATTTTTTCCTCCCGATTCCTGGAAACGGATTCAGGAATCCATCGCCTCTGATACCAGTCATCAGAATTCTGGATGGCCGGCGGAGATGGAAATGGTCCGTTTGGATAATCGCAAGGTGGTTATCGAATCGCTGACGGTATCTCTAGAGTGGAATACAAGGAATGTTTTGTGTACGGCTTTTAGGGATATTTCTCACAGAAAAGAGACCGAGGAGCGGATACGACACCAAGCCAACTATGACAATTTGACCCGGTTACCCAATCGCGCCCTATTCATGGATTTGCTCAATCGTGAGTTGGTTCGGGCCAAACGGACAAAAAGTCGTGTGGCGTTGATGTTTATCGATCTGGATCGTTTTAAATGGGTCAACGATACCATGGGTCATGCCGCCGGCGATCAATTGCTGCGCGAAGTATCCAAGCGGTTGAAGGATTCTTTACGCCAATCCGATACGGTGGCGCGGATGGGGGGCGACGAATTTACCGCCATTCTGCCCGATATGGCCAGAGGACCCCATGCCGAACGGGTTGCCGCTGAAATCTTACGTCAACTGAACCAACCGTTCATCCTGGAGGGGCAGGAAGCCTTTATTTCTGGCTCTTTGGGGATCAGTGTGTTTCCAGACGATGCGAATGAACTAGAAACTTTGCTGAAAAATGCGGATACGGCGATGTATCGTGCCAAAGCGGACGGACGCAATGGGTATCGTTTCTTTACTGCGGACATGCATGCGGAAGCCTTGGAACGGATGGAACTGGAGAAGGATCTGCACCGTGCTTTGGAGCGTGGTGAACTGATGATTCACTACCAGCCCATCGTGAGCTTGACCAGCGGTCAAATCGTGGGCGCGGAAAGTTTTCTGCGTTGGATACACCCCAGGCGCGGTAATATTTCTCCCGCTGTTTTTGTCCCTTTGGCGGAAGAGATCGGTATGATCGCCGAGTTCACCGAATGGGCCATACGCACGGCATGCAGCCAGGCCCAGGTGTGGCGGAATGAGTTTTCTCTGGAGTCGTTTTTCATCTCTGTAAACCTTTCGTGTACCCGCTGTCGAGAATTATCTACCGATGATAAAATTCCAGAAATTCTTCAGGAGACTGGATTGCCCCCCACATCCCTGGTGCTGGAAATTACCGAAAACATCCTTTCCGAGGATGAGGCTCGGGCCATGGCGATGTTGAAACGGTTGGTGGCTATTGGTGTGAACATATGGCTTGACGATTTTGGGACGGGATCCTCATCGTTGAGTGTCCTGAAACGTTTGCCGGTCAATGGCATCAAAATTGATCGGGCGTTCGTTGCGGATAATAACTCCGACCCGGAGACGGTCGTGTTGGTTGAGGCGATCATGTCGTTGGCCAAAAGTCTTAAACGGATGGTCATTGGCGAGGGGGTCGAAAATTTGCGGCAGGCCGATTTCTTGATGAAACGGGGGTGTCCCATGGCACAGGGCTATTTGTTCTCCAGACCTTTGCAGGCCGAGGAGTTTTCCAAGATCATTGCGATGGTTTATCCATTGTCCTGATGGCTAGCCGCCTTAACTAAGTCCGTATTCTCGGAGTTCGGCGCGGTGTTTTCTCATGTCCAACTGTGTCAGGATCACACCGGCGGCGGGGGTGCGGGAGAGAATCATCCGTTTGCGGGCTGTCGCGACGTGTTCCTTATGGGTTGAGGCCGACCGGACCAGCAGGATGATCGCCTCCATGTGAATCCCCAGCAGTTGGGCATCCGTAAAACGGAGCATGGGGGGAGAATCCACCAAGATGCGGTCAAATTCTCCCCGCAGTGCTGCCATGATCGCTGGCCAAAAGGGAGAAGAGAGAATTTTGGGCGGGTTGGTATGGGAAAGGCCCGCTTCCAACACGGAGTAGCCATCGGGGGATTGTTTGATGCGCTCCATGATGATCTGTCGCAAACTGGGGGCGATGTCTGTTGGGAGTGATGGCGATGGGGTTGCATCACCAAGGATACTACACCGTCGAATGATCCCAGATATTCCTGTATCCTCCCGTTCTTGAGTTTCGGGTGTGCCGACGTGTTGACGGAAGTCGGCGTCGATGACCAATACCCGTTCACCATTTGAGGAACAAATCTTCGCTAATCCGTTCACCAACGTGGTCCGACCCTCCTGCGGTTGGCAAGAGACAATCATGATCGATTGGACCGGCGCGTGGGCATCGATCATCATCAGGCTCGTTCGGATCCCTTGCAGTGCCTCTCCATACGGGGTTCCGGGGGTGCAGGCATGGAGTTGTCCTTGCACCTTTTTAGGGTTTCTTTCGGCAATCAATGGTACCCAACCCATCAGGGGCAGATCGATGGCCCGTTCGATTTCGTAAGGGGTTTTGACTGTAGGGTCAAGAAATTCAAAGAGGAATGCCAGCAGGGTTATGACGATAAAACCAGCGCAGACCGTCCATAATGTCGCTTCGCCCATTTTGGGTTGGTCAATTTGTGTAGGCGGTTCCGCCGCATCAATCAATTGGATTGTGGGAATGTCCATGGCCCCCATGATGTTGGTTTCCTTGAACCGTTTCAGGAAGATATTATGTAATTCCCGATAAGCTTCCACCTCGCGCTCCAGTTTTCTTAACTGAGCAGCTTTGTTTTTATATTCATTGAATTTTTTCTGGTATTGGACCAAACGGGTCTCAATTTTCGCCAGGGTTTTTTGAGTCAATCCCAGTTGTTGACGATGGGTCGTTAGCAAGCGGTTTTCTTCGGCATGAATGGCGGCGATCATTTCGGTAAAATCTTTGCGGAGGCGTATCAATGGGAGATTGGCTTCTTGATTGCGCTGGGTGAGCCGGGAAATCAGTTTTTCCTGCTGGGAAGCATTGTCATACAGATCACTGAGCAGTGTGCTGGCTTCAATATCGGGTTTAAGTTCGAGTGTATCCGGTCTGCGGTTGTTGCGCGATTCGATCCAATCTTCAAGCTTGTGAATTTGATTCTGGAGGGCCATCGTCTTTTCAATGGTTACCGAATATTCATCGTTGGCGACCTGAAGTTGTTGCCACTCAATGCTTTGTTTTTCTTCGGAGGTGATCAGGCCGCTTTGTTTGCGGAAGGTTTCCAACGCGGTTTCGGCCCGTTCCAGGTTTTCGAGTAATTCATCCAGGCGTTGTACCAAAAGCCGTGCAACTTGCTTCATTTTGGTTGTTCTTGTTTCCATCTGCCCTTCGATGTGATTCTTTGCGATGGCGTTGACGATGCGAGCCGCCAGTTCAGGATATCGGGACAGATAGGAGATTTCCACCATGGTACTGTTTTCCATGGGTTGTACGCGCAAGTGGGAACGGATGTCCTTGATCAGCGCGGCCAAGACCCACTCTTTATGTTCTTTGGGATCGGTGGGAATGGCGATGTTGCGTTGGGGAATACCAACTTTTTCGAGAATCTTGGCAAGAATGGGATGGATTTGTTTCTGCAAGGGGAGGAGATCATCCACTAGGCTGGAGGCCACAAGGTTTTCCTGCGCGATAACCTTTTCAATCAGTACCGAGCCGCGCAAAAGATGGAGTTGGGTGGAGAAGTTTTCCCCGATGGCGGGATCCAGGGCTAGGCTCCCGTCGGAGTTATTGGTGTTGGTATCGCTGCGTCCGATCAGGAGGGAAGCGGTCGCCTTGTACAGGAAGGGTTGTCCCAGCAGATGCAACCACAGCGGCGGCAGCAGCAGCAGGACAAAAAATACGATTTGCCAAAAACGCCTCCTGAAAATGCGCCACGAGTGTGCAGGGACATGCCTATGATAGGGGTCATCGATGTCGTCTGGATGGTCTCCGGGAACGTGGGATATTGGATGGGAGGCTGCGTGTATCATTGGAACCTATGGAAGTGATTTCTGGCAACGATAAAGATACGTTATCATACTTGATCTGCTCATTGCGACAAGCTTTTTTGTGTTATGATCTTTAGGTGCGATACGTTCAACCCCCATAGCCTGTAGCCTTTCGTGAGGTTGTTGGGTATTGACCTTGCTGTTTGGCCGCTTTTATGGCCAAATGACGGGGGACGGACGGCTGTTTCTCTCATTGGTGTGACAGGGTAATCCTCATGAATATCTGTTTTCGGATGGTACTTTGTACCCTTTTGGTTTTATCTCTGGGGGGATGCGGTTATCGTTTCTCAGGAGATACCCGACCATTGGGGACGCATTGGTCCCATGTCGCCATCAAGATGGAAGGGCCTGGGGTTGACCAAAACCCGGTTCTTGCCCAACAACTCAAAGACCGAATCCGTTCACGTTTGGCGATTGCCTCCGATGCCGCCAACGCACCGCAAAGTACATTGCGTGTTCAGATGCAACCGACCAGTCGGCAACGTATTCTTGAGGATTCCTCCGGTCGCTCCGACCAGTTTGAGTTGGTCATTCAAGTACATCTTGTTTTGGAAGAGGGGGCGCAGTTGAAACATTTTCCCGCCATCAAGGGTGCCGCAAACTATTACGAACCCAAAGCGGGTGCCTCGACCGATGCGATTCGTGTCAAAGCGGAACAGGAGGCTTTGGATCAGGTCGTCGAATCTTTGGTGGCATTCCTCTCCACCTATCCTTAAGGGAGATGCTATCCTTCCATGGATATCGAACCAGAGTTAAAATCGGAGTATTTTGAACGGCCCTTTCCGTTGCGAAGGTTATTCCGGCGTTGGTTCGTTCCCGCCGTTCTGGGATTTATCGGTTTGTTTTTGGCGTTGGACGGGTATGTTTCCAGCCAAGTGGTCGAATCCATTTATTTGCAATGGGCGCAACGTCGAGCGCAGACCATCGCCAAGAGCATCTCTCTCCACGCCCCCGATGTGTGGCACCGCCTGATGTTGGGCAATACTTTATGGACACCATCCGAATCCAACGCTTTGGTGGAGGCATTTGCCTCGGAAATCAACGAGATGAACCTTCAGGAGATCAAGGTTTATGGGTTTGATGGTTATGTCCATTTTGCTACCAACCGGGATGAAATGGGATCGATTGAGCAAAATTCCGCTTTGAAACAGGTCTTGTCGGCATCGACCCCAGATATCGAAAAGATTGTCCGCGATGATGGATCCCAGGCGTATGAGCTTTATGTTCCCGTTTTTGATGAAGCGGGGAAGATCCGGGTCGTTTTTGAATTATACGAATCGGTGAGTTATCTCGATGATATTTTGTGGCGTGCCGTTGTTCTGGCCCTGATTATTCCCGGAGTGTTGTTGACCGTCTTGGTGTTGGCCCTCGACAAGTTAGTCAACCGTGCGCAGTTTCATATCGATGCACGGACCCGTGAGGCGAATGAATTACGTTATCGGGTCGAGTCGTTTGTGTCCACGACGGCGGCCAAGGCGGCCAAGATGCCTGGATTGGATGGCAAAATTCCTTCGCGCAATATTGTCACCACCTTATTGTTTTCCGACATCCGAAATTTTACCAACTTTTCCGAGGAAAACACACCGGAGACTGTGGTTGATTTTCTCAATCGGATCATGACACTTCAGGTTGCCATTATCCAGCGTCATTCTGGCGATGTTGACAAGATGATCGGTGATGCGATCCTGGCCCGTTTTGATGGGGAGGATGGCAGTCATCGGGCCATTATGGCTGCCCGGGAAATATTGGATACCTTGAAAACACAAAACTATCCGCGCACTTTGGGGATCGGCGTCTTTCGGGGAAATGTGATTTCCGGTGCGATAGGACCAGAAGATCGACGGGATTTCACGGTGATCGGTGATGCGGTGAACGTGGCTTCGCGTCTGTGTTCTGCGGCCAAGGCGGACGAACTGGTGACGGACACCGCGCTGGCGGACGTTGCGTTTGGCCCGGAGGAGTCGATTGTCGTCAAGGGGCGTAAACAGCCGATTTTTGTGCGACGCTGGAAAGTATCGTAGCTGTTTTTCTGGCGTTTTCTTTGTTTAACAGAGTCATTTCTGGAAGATGAAAACAGTCTGAATTTTACCTGCTCCAGATGAACACAGGATAGTTTGGTGACAATGCGCATTTTTTCGTTCATTTTTGAGTTTGGTATGAGACTGCTGCGCGTGGGTTATGCCATGTTGCTGAGACCTTCCCTCGCTGCCTGCGGAAAAAAATTTCGTCCACGTTACCCTTTGACGATTATGGGCGGTAAGAATATTACCATTGGCGATCATTTTTCCTCCATGGGAGGAGGCTATCTGTATGGCAATCACGGTGAAATCATCATCGGGCATCGTTTGTCGTTGAACAACAATGTCCAAATCAACGCCTCTGGGGGGAAAATCTTCATTGGCGATCATGTTCTCATAGGTCCTAATGTTGTCCTTCGAGCCGCCGATCATGGTCTTTCCAGGGAAGCATTGATGCAGCAGCAGCCACATGCCGGTGGCACCATCATCATTGAGGATGATGTTTGGATTGGTGCCAATGCTGTTATTCTGAGAAACGTTCGTCTGGGGAAGGGATCTGTTGTGGCGGCGGGGGCGGTCGTAACAAAAGATACGGAACCTTATACGATCGTCGGTGGTGTTCCGGCAAAAAGAATTTCCCAGAGGAAATGATGTCTTCGAGTGCCTTGGAGTCTTGAAATGGTAAAAAGTGAGGTCAGGTCATGTCCTTCCTCAATGTACTGATGGATCTTTTGTTGGAAACGGCACCGTGGTTGTTGTTGGGGCTGCTTTCGGCGGGTGTGGTCAAGGTTTTTTTGCCGGAGCAAATGGTCTCTCGCTGGTTGGGGGGGGAAGGCATTATGCCGATCATCCGTGGTGCTTTGGTGGGAACGCCGTTGCCGTTGTGTTCGTGTGGTGTGATCCCCATGGCCATGGGGCTGCGGCGGCAAGGGGCCTCAAAGGGGGCGACAGTCTCTTTTTTGGTGGCGACACCGGAAACGGGGGTGGACTCCGTGGCTATCTCCTGGGCCATGTTGGGGCCGGCGTTGACCATTGCCCGTCCCATGGCTGCCGTCCTCAGTGCTGTGGTATCGGGGATGCTGGTGTTGTGGACGGAAGGGATGGCGGGGAAAAAGGGGGGGGAGGGTGGTTTGCCGGTGCTAGCCGTGGGTCAGCCGCGCTCTTCCTGCTGTCAGTCGGGGTGCGCCGACGCTGCCCGTTCGCCTGTTGATGCCTCTACTTCTTTGACGTTGGGACAACGATTGCGGGCCGGTTTTTTTTACGCGACCCACGATTTATGGGATGACTTGGTGGTGTGGCTCATGGGGGGGCTACTTCTGACCGCCATGGTGATGACCTGGGTTCCGCCAGATACGTTACATGGCCATTTCGCCAGTGATTGGCTGTCCATGTTGATCATGGTCGTTGCCAGTGTCCCTGTTTATGTGTGCGCCACCGCCTCGACACCGTTGGCGGCGGCGATGCTTTATAGTGGCTTGACGCCTGGCATGGCGTTGGCGTTCATGATCGCGGGTCCGGCAACGAACCTTGCGACCTTGGTGATCGTCAGGAAAGAGCTTGGAACGGTCACTTTGATCGCCTATCTCGTAGGGATCATCGGCAGTGCCATGATTTTGGGACTGCTCATGGATCGCCTATCGCCCTTTTGGGGGTTGGAAACATCCTCTCCTTTATCTTCCCACCTGGAAGAAATCGTTCCAGTCTGGCTGAGTTGGGGATCGGTATTGATTCTTATGGGGATGACATTGGATTCGTTGATTCGCCAAACCAGAAGAGGTACCAATTGATGGTTGGGATGATCAGGGCAATCGCATTTGAAATTGGTACATACAAATGCCCGAAAATGATCAATTATTAAAAGAAAAAAGGGGTCTGGGAGATTGCCCCCAGGGTTTTGATTTTGACTTTTACGCGCCCTTATCCCGAAGCATTTTTCCCGTGCCTTTTCTTTTAAAG